>JAFADT010000336.1 GCA_023424585.1 Pseudomonadota bacterium | reverse complement strand
CATCGAGCCGGACCACGGCATCGCCGCCGTGGGCAGCGGAGGGCACTACGCCCTGGCCGCCGCGCGCGCCCTTCAGGCGCACTCGCAGCTGTCCGCCCGCGACATCTGCGCGCAGGCCATGGCCATCGCCGCGGACATCTGCGTCTACACCAACGCCAACGTCACCTACGAAGAGCTCTGAGAGGACCGCCCCGTGGCCGAATCGCGCAAGTTGTCCGCCTTCACGCCTCGCGAGGTCGTCAGCGAGCTGGACCGCTACATCGTCGGGCAGAACGACGCCAAGCGCGCCGTCGCCATCGCGCTGCGCAACCGGTGGCGCCGCCAGCAGGTGCCGGACGACCTGCGGGATGAGATCTACCCGAAGAACATCATCATGATCGGCCCCACCGGCGTGGGGAAGACGGAGATCGCCCGCCGCCTGGCGAAGCTGTCCCAGGCCCCCTTCGTCAAGGTGGAGGCCAGCAAGTTCACCGAAGTGGGCTACGTGGGCCGCGACGTCGAGTCGATGATCCGCGACCTCGTCGAGGCCTCCATCGCGCTCGTGCGCGAGGAGGAGACGGAGAAGGTCCAGCCGCGCGCGGAGGAGCTGGCCGAGGACCGGCTGATGGAGCTCATCAAGAACGGCGGGCAGGCGCGCACCACCACCTCGCCGCCGTTCGGCTTCTCGCCTCCGCC
This sequence comes from Pseudomonadota bacterium, assembly GCA_023424585.1. Classification (GTDB taxonomy): domain Bacteria; phylum Myxococcota; class Myxococcia; order Myxococcales; family Myxococcaceae; genus Corallococcus. The sequence goes on along the minus strand of JAFADT010000336.1, from coordinate 2,869 downwards.
GCCCCCCGCGTCCCCGCACCTGGGCGACAGCGAGCGGGAGAAGCTGCGCGCCCAGCTGCGCGCCGGCACGCTGGATGATCAGACCGTGGAGGTGGAGACCAGCGAGAGCACGCCCACCTTCATGCGCAACTTCAGCGGCCAGGGCATGGAGGAGATCGGCGTCAACCTCCAGGACCTGTTCAAGAACATGCCGGGCATGAAGAACACCCGGAAGCGCCGCCTGCGCGTGCCGGAGGCGCTCCAGGTGCTGCGCGCGGAGGAGGCGCAGAAGCTGGTGGATCCGGACCGCGTCCAGCGCGAGGCCGTGGCGCGCGCCGAGTCCAGCGGCATCGTCTTCATCGACGAAATCGACAAGATCGCCAGCCGCGAGGGCGGCAAGGGCGGCGGGGGCCCGGACGTCTCGCGCGAGGGCGTGCAGCGCGACATCCTGCCCATCGTGGAGGGCTCGGCCGTCAACACCAAGTACGGCCAGGTGAAGACGGACCACATGCTCTTCATCGCCGCGGGCGCCTTCCACGTGTCCAAGCCGTCGGACCTCATCCCGGAGCTCCAGGGCCGCTTCCCCATCCGCGTGGAGCTGGAGCCGCTGTCCGGCGACGACCTGGTGCGCATCCTGCGCGAGCCGAAGAACTCGCTCCTGCGCCAGTACACCGCGCTGCTCGCCACGGAGGGCGTGCGCCTGTCCTTCACGGACGACGCGGTGGCGGAGCTCGCCCGCATCGCCCAGCAGGCCAACGAGCGCACGCAGAACATCGGCGCCCGGCGGCTGCACACCGTGCTGGAGCGCCTGCTGGATGAGGTGTCGTTCACCGCCAGCGAAATGGGCCCGCGCGACTTCCAGGTGGACGGCGCCTATGTGCGCGAGCGCCTGGCCGCCATCGTCCAGGACGAGGATCTGTCGCGCTACATCCTCTAGCGCGCTAGGGTCCGCCGCGTCGTCCCACCGCGTCGTCGGGAAGAGAGAGGTACCCCACCTTGCACACGCCGTCCCCCGCATCCGCCCCTGGCAATGAAGCCCTCATCCAGAAGGCGAAGCAGCACCTGCTGCAGAACTACAAGCAGCAACCCATTGCCCTGGTCCGCGGACAGGGCACCCGGGTGTGGGACGCGAATGGCAAGGCGTACCTGGACTGCATCGGCGGCATCGCGGTGTGCGCCTTGGGCCACTGCCACCCGGAGGTCGTCGCCGCGGCCAAGGCGCAGCTGGACACGCTGTGGCACGTGTCCAACGTCTTCTACTCGCAGCCGCAGATCGACCTGGCCGCGCGTCTCTCCGACTGGGCCGGCCTGCCGCGCGCGTTCTTCTGCAACTCCGGCGCGGAGGCCAACGAGGCCCTCATCAAGCTGACGCGCAAGGTGATGAAGGACCGGGGCACGCCCGAGCGCTTCGAGATCCTCTCCTTCGAGAAGAGCTTCCACGGCCGCACGCTGGCCACCGTCACCGCCACCGGCCAGCCGAAGTACCACGCCGGCTTCGAGCCGCTGCCCCAGGGCTTCCGGCACCTGCCGTACGGCGACCTGGAGGCGGTGCGCCGCGCCGTGGGGCCGTCCACCGCCGCCATCCTGGTGGAGCCCATCCAGGGCGAGGGCGGCGTGCGCATGGCGCCCCCAGGCTTCCTCCAGGGCCTGCGCGCCCTCTGCGACGAGCAGGGCCTGCTGCTGCTCGTGGACGAGGTCCAGACGGGCATGGGCCGCACCGGCCAGCCCTTCGGCTTCATGCACCACGGCATCCAGCCGGACGCCATCAGCATCGCCAAGGCGCTGGGCAACGGGTTGCCCATCGGCGCCATGCTGTGCCGCGAGGACCTGGCGGCCAGCCTCTCGCCGGGCACGCACGGCTCCACCTTCGGCGGCAACCTGGTGTCCGCCGCCGCGGGCAACGTGGTGATGCGGCTCTTGAGCGAGCCCGGCTTCCTGGCCGAGGTGCGGGCCAAGGGCGAGCACTTCCTCGCCGGCGCGCGCTCTCTCCAGGCCGCCCTGCCGGAGGGCCGCATCAAGGCCGTGCGCGGGCTGGGGCTGCTGCTGGGCGTGGAGCTGGACCGGGAGGCCGCCCCCGTCATCGCGAAGCTGCGAGAGGCCGGATTGCTGGTGAACTCCGCAGGGGACGTCACCCTGCGGTTCGCCCCGCCGCTCATCATCACGCGACAGGAACTCGACGAAGCGCTGGGGATCCTCCAGCGCGTCCTCTCCGCGCTGTAGCATGGGAGGGTTTTCGGGCACCCGGGAAGGTTTGACGCCTTGCTTCCTGGGCACCTACACTTGGGGATTCGCCAGCCTGCGGAATGTGACACCTTGAGCGCGCCCAACCCCATCGTCGGCCTGGGGGGCAGGACCGACCACATCGCCACGGTGCCCCACCTGGACCCGGCCCGTCTCCAGCTCAGCCCGGAGGAGGGCTCCGTGCTGGCGCTGGTGGGCCGCGTGGAGCGCATCGACGCCGTGCTGTCCCGCTCCTCGCTGGGGGAGGCGCGCACCATCGCCGTGCTGCTGTCGCTGCGCGCCAAGGGGGCCATCGTGCCCGCCCGGGTGGTGCAGCGCGCCCCGCCGGCCACTCCGGTGCTGGACGCCGCCCTGTCGGAGGAGGTGGACCTGGAGCCCGAGCAGAAGCGCGACATCATCGAGATGGAGCGCTCGCTGGACGGGATGGACCACCACGCGGTGCTGGGCCTGTCCCGGGGCGCGACCCCGCAGGAGGTGAAGCAGGCCTATTACAACGCGTCCCGCCGCTTCCATCCGGACCGCTACTTCGGGAAGAACCTGGGCAGCTTCCGCGCCCGGCTGGAGCGCATCTTCAAGCGCCTCACGGACGCCCACAACGCCCTCAGCCGGCAGGAGCCCCCGCGCCCCGCCGCGCCGCCGCCCCCGGCCC
>JAFADT010000299.1 GCA_023424585.1 Pseudomonadota bacterium | reverse complement strand
ACGGGCTCCGGAAGGGAGCGGGGCTGCGCCGCGCGCGTGACGATGGCCACCAGCCGCAGCGGGGGCCGGCCCACGGCGGCCACGTCCAGCTCCACCGGCAGCCGCTCGCCATCGCGCGTGAGCACCTCCGTCTCCAGCCGGTGCTCGGCGCTGGTGAAGATGGCCCGCAGCGCCTGTCCCACCTCGCGCCCGTGCTCGCGCGGCGTGCAGACCTCCGCCCAGCGGCGCCCCAGCAACTCCTCACGGGGCCGGCCCAGGAGCGCCGTGAACGCGCCATTGGCCAGCTCGATGCGTCCGCGCCGGTCCATCACGACGATGGGGCGCGCGTCCCGCTCCGCCAGCAGCGATGCGGTCAACGACCAGTCCATGGGGCCCCCCGGCCGCTGCAACCACGTTCAAGCCTTGCAATGGTAGTTATGATTTCCTTCGATTCATCAGTTTACGGTGACTTGGCTGCGTTTGCATTTGGACAAAGGTTCAATCACAGACCCTCGCGCGGAGGTCGGGGAGGACCGCCCGAGCGTGCCTGCCCGCCTGGGGGGTGTACCGGAACCCTGGAACGTCCCCTCGAATCCGGGCAACCTGCTGCATCACGCGGACGTCGGGGTTACTCCCAGGGTTCCACCGCCGTCCCCTCCCTGGGAGAGGAGCTGAACGCATGAGCGCACCGCGACGACCCGCGCAGTTCGACCTCTTCACCGGGGCCCTGGAGGAGCCACCCGCGTCGTCGCGGCGCCGGACCCAGCAGGTGGGGCCGGCCGCGCCCTCCGACAGCTTGCGCATGCTGGGCGAGCAGCTCCCACGCGGCGTGTACCTGGGCACGTCGTCGTGGACCTTCCCGGGTTGGAGCGGCCTCGTCTACGACCACGAGGCCAGCACGTCCCAGCTGGCGCGTGAGGGCCTGGGCGCCTATGCGCACCACCCGGTGCTGCGCACGGTGGGCATCGACCGGACCTTCTACGCGCCGGTGCCGGCCACCACCTTCGCCGAGTACGCCCAGCAGGTGCCGGACGGCTTCCGCTTCCTGGTGAAGGCCCACGAGGCCTGCACGCTGGCGCGCTTCCCCGTGCACGAGCGCTACGGCGCGCACCGGGGCCAGGTGAACGAGCGCTTCCTCCAGCCGGCCTACGCGGCGGACCACGTGGTGGCGCCGTTCGTGGAGGGGCTGGGGGACAAGGCCGGGCCGCTCGTCTTCCAGTTCCCGCCGCAGGACCCCGCGGCGCTGGGCGGCGCGGGCCGCTTCGTGGAGCGGCTGCACGCGTTCTTCTCCGCGCTGCCCCGGGGGCCGCTGTACGCGGTGGAGGTGCGCAACGAGGAGCTGCTCACGGAGGGCTTCGCCCAGGCGCTCGCGGACACGGGCGTGAGCCCGGTGCTCGCGGTGTGGGCGCACATGCCGCCCGTCGCGCGGCAGGCGAAGCTCACGCGCGCCTTCGAGGCCCGCGCCGTGGTGGTGCGGTGGATGCTCCCGCCGAACCTGGGCTACGAGGAGGCCTACGCCCGCTACGCGCCGTTCAACCGGCTGGTGGACGAGGACGCGGGCACCCGCGACGTGCTGGCCCGCGTGTGCATGGCGGCCGTGCGACGCGAGCGTCCCGTCTTCGTCACCATCAACAACAAGGCGGAGGGCAGCGCCCCCCTGTCCGCCGTCCGGCTCGCGGAACGCGTCGTGTCATACAAGGAGGAGGGCGGCCAACGGAGCGTCGCGCACGCAACATGACTTGCGCGCGAGCACGGCGCTTGCTTACGTGAGAGGCCATGAAGGTGATGACCCTGGCCGCGCTGTTGATGCAGATGACCTCCGCTGGCGGCGCCGGCGCGGAGGGCAGGCGTGCGGGCAATCGCCTGGATCCGGATCACCACTCGGGCGCGGTGAAGGAGGACTTCTCCTCCCTCAAGGGGGAGATCTCCAGCCTCAAGGAGCAGTTCCGGCTCGCGCGCGAGCGCCAGCGCCTGGCGGCCGAGGAGAAGCAGCGCCTGGAGGAGGCCCGCTACGGTGTCACGCCGAAAGCCACTCCCGCCCCTGCCGCCGGAGGGACCGGAGCCCCCACCCTCGCTCGATGAGCTGGGCGCGGTAGAGGTTCCGATCGACGGAAACCTCGACCTGCACCTCTTCCAGCCGCGCGAGGTGAAGGCGCTCGTCACCGAGTACCTCTGGGCCTGTCGCCAGGAGGGCGTGCTCGACGTGCGCATCATCCACGGCAAGGGCACGGGCGCGCTGCGGCGCACCGTGCAGTCCCTGCTGCCCACGCTGCCGGAGGTGGAAGGCTTCCGGACGGCCTCCGAGGCGGACGGAGGCTGGGGCGCGACGTGGGTGCGGCTCAAGCCCCTGTGACGGGGCTCGGGCTCAGGACAGCCAGAAGTACGCGGAGGCGATGAGCGTGCGCTTCTCCGTCACGCGCGCCTTGTTGGCCAGCTCCGCCATCTGCCGGTCCTTGGCGGCGTAGCGCTTCTCCTCCTCGTTGCGCAGCGACGCCAGCTTGCGGCGGTAGTCGCGCTCCATCCGGTCCGAGTGCGCCCGCGCCTTCGCGCGCTCCGCGACGTCGTCGACGCCCGCGACCTCCTTGCGCGCGGCGAACCACGCCTGGCGCGCGGCCTCCACCACCTCGCGCGACTCCATCAGGCAGTCCTCGACGTAGCGGTCCGCGCGCTCCTTGGCCTTGTCCAGCTCCAGGGCGTTGCGCCGCTCCGCGGCCCGGATCAGCTCATCCTTGGCGGTCATGAGCGACTGCTCTTGCATGAGCTGGACGGACACCGGCGCGGGCTGCCGGCGCTTCTCTTCCTTGGCGTTGAGCTTCGTGAAGTGGACGCCGTCCGTCAGCGGCAGGGCGCGGAAGCCGCCGTCCCGGTCCTTCACCAGCACCAGGTGGACCAGCTTCTCCTCGGGCTTGAGGCCGGTGGTCTCGAACTTGTAGACGAACCACCAGCCCTCGCTGCCCGCCAGCCGCGCCAGCCGCGAGGGGAGGCCGGCCGCGTCCAGCTGCAGGTAGCTGACGGAGTCCTGGGTGCGGTCGCGCACCGCGTAGGCGGCCTTGGCCACCTGGAGCCGCCCGGAGGCGCGGCTGCCCAGCACGGAGCCGGTGAGCGCCTTCGCCTCCTGCTGGCGCCTGGCCACCACCTCCTTGGCCTGGTCCCCCGCCACGCGCAGCCGGCGGCGCACGTCGCCGTCGAAGCGCTCCAGCACCACGGAGCGCATCGACGTCATGCGCTGGGTGATGCTGCCCTCCAGCTCCTCGCGCAGCTTGTCGAAGGCGGCGTTGATGTCCTTCGGGTCGCGGCAGGACTGGTAGATGTCCAGCACGCGCCGCTCGAAGTCGACGCCGCTCTCCAGCGCGCCCAGGATCTCGTCGGACGCGCCGAACACGCCGTCGAAGAGGTTGAGCTTCTTCTCCAGGAGCTCGAACAGGCGCGCGTCCGCCGCGTTCTGCCGGTTGAGGAAGTTCAGCACCAGCACGTCGCGCTGCTGGCCGTAGCGGTGGCACCGGCCGATGCGCTGCTCTACGCGCTGCGGGTTCCATGGCAGGTCGTAGTTCACCACCAGGTTGCAGAACTGGAGGTTGAGGCCCTCCGCGCCGGCCTCCGTGCAGATGAGGATCTGCGTCTTGTGGCGGAACTCCTCCACCAGCGCCTTGCGCTCCTCGGGCGTGCCGCCGGCGTCGCCGGACAGGAGCGAGATCTTGCCCTTGTAGCCGTGCTCCGACAGCAGGTTGAAGAGGTACTGCTGCGTGCGCTTGGACTCCGTGAAGATGAGCGCCTTCTCCGGCCAGGAGTGCGCGCGCATCACCGCGAAGGTGCGGTCCAGGGCGCGCTTGAGCGCCTCACCCTTGGCGTTGGTGCGGATGGAGTCCGCGAGGTCCGCGTACTGGCGCAGCTCCCACACCTCCTGCTCCAGCGTGCGGACCTGGGGCGCCTTGGCGGGGTCGTCGGACCACTCCTCGCCTTCCTCCATGTACTGCTTGGCCTCTTCCGGCTCGAAGAGCGCCAGGGCCTGCTGCCCCAGCCGCGCGGCCTCCAGCCGCTTCTGGAGGTTCTCCGACAGCCGGCGCAGCGTGGGCGCGATGGCGAACGTGGAGGAGGCCAGCAGCTTGCGGTAGCACAGCGTCAGGAGCGTCTTCTTGCCCGGCTCGATGGCCGCGACCTCCGAGCGCTGCAGGTACTCGCTGACCTTCTCGTAGAGGTCGTGCTCCTCGGGGGAGGGGAGGAAGTCCTCCACGATGCTGCGGCGGTTGGTGTAGCGGACGTACTCGCGCACCTGCCGGCGCAGCGTGCGCTGCACCACCGGGGCCAGCCGCTCCTTGAGCTCGCACGCGGCGGCCTCCGTCATGCCGCCGCCCTCGTCGGCGCGGAAGCGGCTGCGGAAGGCGTGCTCGGGGCCCAGGATCTGCTCGTCCAGGAGCGACATCAGCCCGAACAGCTCCATCAGGTCGTTCTGGAGCGGGGTGGCGGTGAGCAGCAGCTTGGGGCGGCCCGCCAGCGACGCGCGCAGCGCCTGGCCCGTCTTGTTGTTGGGCCGGTGCGCGTTCCGGAGTCGGTGCGCCTCGTCGATGATGACCAGGTCCCAGGGGATCTCCGCCACGAGCGCGGACCTGTTCGCCGCGAACGGGTGCGAGCAGATGACGGGGAAGGGCTGGTCGAAGCAGTTGTTGTGCTTCTTCACGTCGCGGCCGTCGACGAGGACGCTGTCCAGGTCGAACTTCTCGCGCAGCTCGGCGTTCCACTGCGCGCGCAGCACGGCCGGGGCCAGGATGAGGATGCGGTTCTTGCCCTCCGCCATCAGCTGGGCCACGACGAGGCCCGCCTCGATGGTCTTCCCCAGGCCCACCTCGTCCGCGAGCATGCAGCCGCCGCGCGACAGCGCGTCCAGCGCGAACATCGCGGCTTCGACCTGATGGGGGTTGAGGTCCACCTTCGCTTCGGCCAGCGCGCTCGCCAGCCGCTGCTGCGTGTCACCGCTGCGCGCGAGCAGCTCCTCGGCGAGGAGCCGCTCGTGGAAGGGCGTCAGCGCCGCCTCCACCAGCTCCTCGGCGGCCTGGGCCGCGATGGCCGCGGCGTCCGCCTCCACTTCCAGCTTCAAACCCCTCGCGACCTCCGCCAAGTCCCGCCTCCCGTCCGGTTTGGAGCGTGCGCGCGTGCGCGCGAACAGTTGAGGCGCGCCATTCTGTGCAGCGATCCGCGTCTGTAAAGGGGGTCCTCCCGGAGGCCGAAAACTCGGCCTCCG
>JAFADT010000592.1 GCA_023424585.1 Pseudomonadota bacterium | reverse complement strand
TTCGTCGCGCGCGCGGCCGGCAGCAGCCCCGCGAGCAGCGCCTCCCGGTCCAACGCCCGGGCCAGCGCCCGGCGCACCTCCGGCCGGTCCAGCGGCGGGCGCTCCGTGTTGAAGCCCAGGAAGTACGTGGACAACAGCGGCTCGCGCTTCAGGTCCGCGGCGCGCATCCCCCGCAGCGCCGCCGCGCTGTCCACGAAGACGAAGTCCACCCGGCCCCGCTCATACAGCGCCGGGCCGATCTCCGACTTCATCAGCGTCAGCACCGGCGCCGGCGTCTCCCCGGGCCCCATCGGCGGCGGGAACGCGCTGCGAGGGTTGTAGACCAGCCGCACGCGCTCCCCCGCCCGGTCCCACCGCTCCACGCGATACGGCCCCACGGCCAGGGGGCGCCCGTCGCGAGGCCGGTCGAAGTAGTCGCGCACCGCCTCCTCGGACTTCCCCTCCAGGTCCGCCGAGGGCGCGGGAAAGAACAGGTACACGTTCGCGAGCCGCGCCAGGAAGTAGCTCCGGGGCCGCGCCAGCGTCACCCGCAGCGTCCGGGCCTCCACCGCCTCCACGCCCACGCGCGCAAGCGCGGCCTCCACCTCCGGCTCCGGGGCTCCGCGCTCCAGCAGCGCGAGCACCTCCTCCGCCCCCTCCAGGTCCGCCATCTCGCCGCGCTCGCGGCCCAGGAGCGCCCGGTGCCACCCGAACACGAAGTCGCGAGCCGTGACCGGCGAGCCGTCCGACCACGTCGCGTCCGCGCGCAGCTGGAACGTGTAGACCTCGCGCCCGGCCGCGTCCGTCTGGCGCGCCCACCGCTCCGCCAGGCCCGGCCGCACGGAGTGGTCCGCCCCCAGCGTGGTGAGCCCCTTCTGCGTGGCCAGCATCACCGGGTAGTTCACCCAGCTCATCGGATCCGAGTGGCTCCAGTCGAGCGTGGTGGGCATCGCCGGCACCACCACCTTCACGCCCGGCTCGGGCTGGAAGCCGCACGGCCCGCAGGCCGCGGCCATCACCAGCACCAGGGAGTAGGACAGGATTCGCGCGCGGGGAGCCACCGCCCGCGTTGTACCCCGACCGGCTCCAGAAAAGAGAGAAGCCAGGAGACCGGCGACCCCTGGTCGGCCGGCATCCTGGCTTCGTCACCGCCCGGCCCCTTCAAGGGGCCCGGGACTCACACCGGCCTCAGGCCTGCGACGGCGTGGACACGACCTCCGCCACGGTCAGCCCCGTCTTCAGGTTGTCCCCGGCGCCCTTGCGGCCGAACTCCTCCGGCTTCTCCAGGAGGAGCGCCTCGCGCAGCACGTCGTCCACGAACTCCACCGGGACGATGCGCAGCGCCTTGCGGATCTTCAGCGGGATGTCCTTCAGGTCCTTCTTGTTCGCCTTCGGAATCAGGACCGTCTTGATGCCCGCGCGGTGCGCCGCCAGCGTCTTCTCCTTCAGGCCGCCGATGGGCAGCACGCGGCCGCGCAGCGTGATCTCCCCCGTCATCGCCACGTCCTTGCGGACCGGCACGCGCGTCAGCGCGCTCACCAGCGCCGTGGCCATGGTGACGCCCGCGGACGGACCGTCCTTGGGGATGGCTCCCTCCGGCAGGTGGACGTGGATGTCGTAGTTCTCGAACACCTTGCGGTCGATGCCGAAGCGCTCCGCGCGGCTGCGCACGTAGGACATGGCCGCCTGGGCGGACTCCTGCATCACCTCGCCCAGCTTGCCGGTGATGATGAGCTTCCCCTTGCCCGGCATGGACGTGGCTTCCGTGGTGAGGATCTCACCGCCCAGCTCCGTCCACGCGAGGCCCGTGACGATGCCCACCTGGTCCTCGCGCTCCGCCACGCCGTAGCGGAAGCGGGGCGTGCCCAGGAACTTCATCGCCTGCCTGCGGTCCACCTCGATGAGGTCCCGCTTGCCGTTCTTCAGCACGTCGCGGGCGATCTTGCGGAACACGCCGCCAATCTCACGCTCCAGCGAGCGCACGCCCGACTCGCGCGTGTACCGGTGCACGATGGTCTTCAGCGCGTCGTTGGTGATCTCGATCTTGAGGTCCGAGAGGCCGTTGGCCTCCTGCTCCTTCGGGATCAGGTAGCGCCGGGCGATGGAGAGCTTCTCCGGCTCCGTGTAGCCCGCGATGCGAATCACCTCCATGCGGTCCTGCAGCGGACCGGGGATGTTGTGCATCGTGTTCGCGGTGCAGATGAACATCACCTTGGACAGGTCGTAGTCGAGGTCCAGGTAGTGGTCATTGAAGTTGTGGTTCTGCTCCGGGTCCAACACCTCCAGCAGCGCCGCGCTCGGGTCGCCGCGGAAGTCCGTGGACATCTTGTCGATCTCGTCCAGGAGGAACACGGGGTTGTTGCTGCCCGCCTTCTTCAGGGACTGGATGAGCTTGCCCGGCATCGCGCCGATGTACGTGCGGCGGTGGCCGCGGATCTCCGCCTCGTCGCGCACGCCGCCCAGCGACAGGCGCACGAACTTGCGGCCCGTGGCCCGCGCAATGGAGCGCGCCAGCGACGTCTTGCCCACGCCCGGCGGCCCCACGAAGCACAGCACGGGGCCCTTCAGCTTCTTCACCAGCTGCTGCACGGCCAGGTACTCGAGGATGCGCTCCTTCGGCTTCTTCAGGCCGTAGTGGTCCTCGTTGAGCACCCGCTCCGCCTCGGTGACGTCCAGCCGGTCCTGCGTCTCGTCGTACCAGGGCAGGCTGATGATCCAGTCGATGTAGTTGCGGACGACCGTGGCCTCGGCGCTCATCGGGCTCATCATCCGGAGCTTCTTCAGCTCCTTCTTGACCTTGAGCGTGGCCTCCTTGCTCATCCGCTTGTTCTTCAGCTTCTCTTCAATCTCCTGGATCTCGTTCTTGAACTCGTCGCGCTCACCCAGCTCCTTCTGAATGGCCTGCATCTGCTCATTCAGGTAGTACTCCTTCTGGGTCTTCTCCATCTGCTTCTTGACGCGCGTGCGGATCTTCTTCTCCACCTGGAGGATCTCGATCTCGCCCTGCATCAGCTCGTAGAGCTTCTCCAGCCGCTTGGCCGGGGACTCCGTCTCGAGCAGCGCCTGCTTGTCGTTCAGCTTCAACGACAGGTGCGCGACGATGGTGTCCGCCAGGCGCGCGGGGTCGTCGATGCTGGCGACCTGCATCAGCATCTCCGGCGGGATGCGCTTGTTGAGCTTCACGAAGGCTTCGAAGACGGAGTGGACGGAGCGCACCAGCGCCTCCAGCTCCACGCTCTTCTCCAGCTGCTCCTCGACCTCGTCCACCTCGACCATGAAGAAGGCGTCGTTCGGGTGGAACTTCTTCACCTTGGCGCGGCGCACGCCCTCCACCAGCACCTTCATCGTGCCGTCAGGCAGCGGCAGGAGCTGGATGAGGTGGCCGATGGTGCCGAAGTGGAAGATGTCGTCGGGCGAGGGGTCGTTCGTCTTGGCCTTCTTCTGGGCGGCCAGCAGGATGACCGCCTTGTCATCCGGCCCCTTGTGGGCCATCGCGTCCTTCAAGGCCGCGATGGACTTCTCCCGGCCGACGAACAGCGGAACCACCATGTGCGGGAACACGATGATGTCCCGAAGGGGCAAGAGCGGGATGGTGAGTCCCCGCTTCTGGGCTTCCTTCTTGTCGTCACGTCCGAAGAACATGTATCCGCCACCCGCTGGCCTGCCGTACGGGCAGGCCCTTCAAGAGTTGCCCACATGGCGCCCAAGCGCGCATGCAGGGTGAAACACCGCTCTATAACACGCCGGTCGCAGGACCCGTTCCCCACACAGATTGGGGGTTCCGCACCCTGCCTTCAAGGGAACACCGGGCGGCAGGACGGTGTCCTGCCCCGATTCTAGCGGCTCTCGGCCGCCACCCCGGCGTCCGACCGGGCGACGTCCAGCGCCTGGAAGAGGAAGGCATACATGTCCACGCTGGACTCGATGGCCTTGGCCACCTGGTCCGCCCCGCCGTGGCCGGCGTTCGCCTCGATGCGTAGCAGCGTGGGCGCGGAATTGCCCTTCGCGTTCTGCACCGCCGCCACGAACTTGCGCGCATGCATGGGGTCCACGCGGTCGTCGTGGTCCGAGCTCATCATCAAGAGCGCCGGATACCGCACGTCCTCCCGCACGTGGTGGTAGGGCGAGTAGGCGTACAGGGTCTTGAACTGCGCGGCGTCCTCCGCCGACCCGTACTCCGGCACCCAGGTCCGCCCGCTGCCGAACAGGTGGAAGCGCACCATGTCCAGGAGCGGCACCCCGCACACCACCGCGCCGTACAGCTCCGGGTGCTGCGTCATCGCCGCGCCCACCAGCAGGCCGCCGTTGCTGCCGCCGTAGATGGCCAGCTTCCTCGGCTGCGTGTACCGCTCCTTCGCCAGGTACTCGGCCGCGCCGGCGAAGTCGTCGAACACGTTCTGCTTGTTCGCGCCCCGGCCCGCCTCGTGCCACGCGGTGCCGTACTCACCGCCGCCGCGCAGGTTGGCCACCGCGTAGATGCCGCCCGCGTCCAGCCACGGGAGGATGCTGGCGCGGAAGGTGGGCTGCATGCTGACGAAGAAGCCGCCGTACCCGTACAGCAGCGTGGGCGCGGTGCCGTCCTTCTCCAGGCCCTTCTTGTAGACGAGGAACATGGGCACCCGGGTGCCGTCCTTCGACGTGTAGAAGACCTGCTCCGTCGTGTACGCGTCCGGGTCCATGGGCACCTCCACCTTCGCCCACAGGTCCACCTTCCCGCTCTTCACGGACGTCCGGTACACCTGCCGCGGCGTGGTGAAGGAGCTGTAGGAGAAGTAGGCGTCGTCCTGGTCCTCCAGGCCCAGCAGGTTGCTGGCGGCGCCCACGCCCGGCAGTTGCACGGTGCGCACCGGCTTGCCCTCCAGCGTGGTGATGCGCAGCTCCGTGGTCGCGTCCTTGAGGTACTCCAGCGCCAGGTGGCCGCCCACCAGCGACACGCTCTCCAGCGCCGCCTTCGGGTCCTCCGGCACCAGCTCCTTCCAGTTGGCGCGCTCGGACTTCTTCGGGTCCACGGCGAAGACGCGCTGGCGCGGGGCGCCCTCGTCGGTGACGACGTAGAAGCGGTCCTTCCACGGGATGACGCTGTACTTGGCGCCCTGGCCCTTCACGAGCAGCCGCCAGCCCTTCTCCCCCGGGTGCTTCCAGTAGACGTCGTTCTCGCTCCAGCCGCGGAGGATGGACGCGAAGAGGTACTTGCCGTCGCGCGACAGGTCGCCCTGGAGGAAGGTGGTGGGGTCGCCCGTGCGCTCGTGCACCACCACGTCCTTCTTCGGGTCCTCGCCCAGCTTGTGGAACCGGAGCTCGGTGTAGCCGGGGCGCGCGTCCACGGGGATGGAGGGGTCCGTGGGCAGCCACTCGTAGTAGAAGCCCTTGCCGTCCGGGGTCCAGTTCGTGTTGGCGTACTTCGCGCCCTCGATCACGTCCACCTTGGACCACTCACCCGTGTCCACGTCGATGACGTGCAGGGTGGCCTCGTCCGCGGCGTTGGGGCGCACCGGGAAGGCCACGCGCTTGCCGTCCCACGACGGCACCCAGCGCCCCAGGGACACCGGGCCGTCCTTGCTCATGACGTTCGGGTCCAGCAGTACCTTCTCCTGTCCGGACTCGCCGTCCTTCCAGTAGACGATGGCCTTCTCCTTGTCCTTGTGGGTGCGCATGTAGAAGTAGCGCTGCCCGCGGCGGAAGGGCGCCGTCACGGAGTCCACGTAGAAGAGCTCCGTGAAGCGCCTGGCCAGCGCGTCGCGGCCCGGCAGCTTCGCCAGCGCGTCGCGGGCGAAGCCGTCCTGTGCCTTCATCCAGGCCTGCACCTCCGGCGCCTTCTCGTCCTCCAGCCAGCGGTACGGGTCCGCCACCTGCTGGCCATGCAGCGTGTCCACCACCGCCTCGGAACGGGTCGCCGGGTAGGCCATGCGGGAGGGCCCCTCCTGGGCCGGAGCGCTCGGCGCCGCGGAGGACGCGGCGGGAGCTTCTTCACGCGTGGCTTCCTTCGCGGAAGTGCAGGCCACGAGCGACAGCAGGGCAGGCATGAGCAGCTTTCTCATGGGGGACAGCAGATACAAGAAGCCCCCGCCCCCGGCCCGGAAAAAAGCGCGGCCCGCCCCCACGCCCGGATGCCCGCTGGCTGAAGAAGAAGGGCGCGCCCCGGTCCGTGACCGTGACGCGCCCCGCC
>JAFADT010000282.1 GCA_023424585.1 Pseudomonadota bacterium | reverse complement strand
CCCCGGTGCAGCCCGCGCCCGCGTACCCGCCCCGCGTCAGCATGCGGATGATGCCGGAGGTGGAGACGGCGGCCTCGCCGGTGGTGCCGGGGACGGATCCGCTGGGCGACGTCGTGATTCCGCCCGGCGGCACGGTGGCGTCCCCCACGCCGGTGGTGGGCCTGCGCTTCACGGAGCGGATGAAGGGCTTCCTCCAGCCGAACCCCGCGTCGCCGGAGGACTTCACCGGGGCGGCGAGGGCGGCCCAGCGCGCGGGGCAGACGGCGGAGTTCGTCGTCACCATCACGCTGCCGAACCTGGACCGCTTCCTCGCGCAGGAGTCCCACGGCGGCATCGTGCAGGGCACGCTGACCGTGCGCGGCTTCACGCCGCCCGGGGGGGCGCCGGTGGAGAACGGCGTCTTCAACCTCTTCGTGGGCACGGAGCGCTTCTACGAGCGGCGCATGCTGTACCTGCTGCCCTTCACCGGCGTGGACGGCCAGCCGTACCTCCTGGATGGCTACAAGGAGGTCAACGACGACGCGGGCTTCGACGTGTGGAGCGACACGTCCACGCTCTACACGGTGCTGCGCAAGGGGCACGAGCGCACCGGCCCCGTCGTCGCCGCCGGCATCATCCGCCTGCACCTGCCGGACTTCCTCCAGCAGCTCACCACGTTCTCCGTGCTGGGCACGTCCTCGCCGCTGAAGCAGGCGGACGCGATGCGCCGCTTCGGCGGCATGTTCATGGGCACGCTCTGGGACGTCTTCGCCCGCGCGAAGTTCGACTAGGGGGAACACACCATGGGCATGGCGAAGCGGTACGACGTGGTGGTGGTGGGCTCCGGCTTCGGCGGTTCCATCACCGCGCTCCGGCTGGCGCAGGCGGGCCGGTCCGTGGCGGTGCTGGAGCGGGGCCGCCGCTATCCCCCCGGCCAGTTCCCCCGGGACGTCACGCGCGCGAACGCGCTGCTCTGGAACCCGCCGGTCCGCCCGGAGGCGCGGGGCCTGTACGACGTGCGCTTCCTGTCCGGCATCGGCACGGTGACGGCGAGCGGCGTGGGCGGCGGGTCGCTCATCTACGCCAACATCCACGTGCGGCCGGACCCCATCGTCTTCGACCACCCGCGCTGGCCCCGGGGCTTCAGCCGCGAGGCGCTGGACCCGTACTACGACAAGGTGGCGCACGAGCTGGACGTGAAGCCGTTCCCCGCGTCCATCCCGCTGCGCAAGCGCGACCTGTTCCAGCAGGCCGCCGCGCGCATGGGGCGCCAGACGTTCGACCCCGACGAGGCCGTCTCCTGGACCGAGCCCTCCGCGCCGGGTCGCAAGGTGTGCCAGCGCTGCGCGGAGTGCGAGTTCGGCTGCCAGCACGGCGCGAAGAACACCCTGGACCTCACCTACCTGGCGCGCGCGGAGAAGCTGGGCGCCACGGTGTGGCCCGGCCTGTCCGTGTCCCACGTGCAGCGCGTGGCGGGCGGCTACCGCGTGCACTTCACGGACCTGGCCACCGGGGAGAAGGCGTCCGTGGAGGGCAGCCGCGTGGTGCTGTCCGCCGGGGCGCTGGGCACGGTGGAGCTCCTGCTGCGCAGCCGCGACCGGGCCCGCACGCTGCCGCTGGTGAGCGAGTGGCTGGGCAGGGGCTACTCCGGCAACGGCGACTTCCTGGGCTCGCTGCACGGCAGCCGCGAGGAGATCCTCCCGTGGGAGGGGCCGGACGTGGCCACGGTGATGCGCTTCTTCGACGCCGCGCCGCGCTTCACGATGGTGACGGCCACCTTCAACCAGCCGGCGACGGCGGTGCTCGCGGGGCTGGGGCAGCCGCGGCTGGGGCCGCTGGGCGGCCTCGGCGCTCCGCTGTGGCCCAAGCTGTGGCCGCTCTTGCACGGCGCGTTCTCCAAGGGGCTGTTCAGCCAGCCGCTGGGCACGGGCGTGGATCCCTCGCGCACGAGCAACCTGTTCGCCATTGGCCAGGACAACGCCAACGGGCACATGGTGCTCAAGGGCGACCGGCTGGACATCGAGTGGGACTACGCGAACGAGAACCACGCGCTGGTCCACCGCATGACGGCGGCGATGCACGAGCTGGCGTCGCAGTACGGCGGGACGTTCGCGCCGCTCGTCACCTGGGAGGTGTTCCGCCGGCCGTTCACGGTGCACTCGCTGGGTGGGGCGCACCTGGCGGAGTCCCCGGCCCGGGGCGTGGTGTCGCCCGAGGGCGAGGTGTTCAACTACCCCGGACTGTACGTGGCGGATGGCTCCGTCATCCCCACGTCCATCGGGTTCCATCCGGTGATGACCATCAGCGCGGTGGCCGAGCGCATCGCGGAGGCGGTGGCCCATGGCTTTTGATTACCGAAGCGGCGCGGCGGTGTCGCGGACGCTGTCCCAGGACATGCGGGTCAACGGCCTGCCCGTGGCGGAGCGGTATGACTTCCTCTCGGGCGACGGCGTGCCCCTGCGGCTCACCCGCTACGTGGGGGGGACGAAGGGGCCGGTGCTGCTGGTGCACGGCGCGGGCGTGTGGAGCGGCATGTTCATGCTGCCCACGCTGAAGGAGAACTTCGTCCAGCACCTGGTGCGCCACGGCTACGACACGTGGCTGCTGGACTGGCGCGCCAGCGTGCAGCTGCCCCTGCGCCAGTTCACCCTGGACGACGCGGCGGACCACGACATGCCGGCGGCGGTGCGGCGCGTGCGTGAGATCACCGGCGCGGAGTCGGTGCAGGCGGTGGTGCACTGCGCGGGCTCGGCGGCGTTCTTCATGTCCATGGCCGCGGGGCACCTGTCGGACGTGCGCACCGTGGTGGCGTCGCAGGTGGCGCTGCACCACGACACGCCGGCCTCCACGCGCCTCAAGGCGCTCCTGCGCGTGCCGGAGCTGCTGGACATGGGGCTGGACTCGCTGACGCCGGATGACGCGTCCCGCACGCCGCTGTTCCAGGCGGCCTTCACGAAGGTGGCGGGCTTCCTGCGGATGGAGTGTGACAGCCCGGTGTGCCACCGGCTGTCGTTCATGTACGGCCGGCTGTACCGGCACGCGCGGCTCAACGCGGAGACGCACGCGCGGCTGGAGGAGCAGTTCGGCAAGTGCAACCTGCTGACGTTCCGCCACCTGGGGCAGATGGCGCGCGGCGGTCGCGCGGTGAAGTTCGACTTCGGCCGCGCGGAGAACCTGCGGCGCTACGGGCAGGCCCGGCCGCCGGACTATCTGGATCCGCAGCCCTTCCGGCGCCCCATCACCTTCGTCTCCAGCGAGCAGAACCGCACCTACCTGCCGTCGTCCACGGAGCGCACGTTCCAGTGGCTGCGCGAGGCGAACGGCGCGCGCTACTACCAGCGCCGCACGCTGCCGGGCTACGGGCACCTGGACACCTTCATGGGCAGCACCGCCGCGGAGGACACCTACCCGGTGCTGCGCGAGGCGCTGGAGTTCCAGCCCCGCTGACGGGCGGCTGCCTGTCCGTGCGCCGCCAGGGAAGCAGGAGGCGGGGCGACCGCCCGGCGCCGATGGCGACCCTCCTGCCGGTGCTTACCGTTGGGCCGACGGTGGAGTTCTCTTTCCTCGCTCGGCGACGTGGAGGCCCGGATGAAAGCGGTCGTGCTCAAAGGCTATGGGGACGTGGACGTGCTCGCGGTGCAGGAGATGCCCGAGCCGAAGGTGGGGCCGGGCGAGCTGAAGGTCCGCGTCACCGCCGCGGGCATCAACCCGGTGGACTGGAAGATCCGCCGCGGGGACATGAAGGGGCGGATGGAGCTGAAGTTCCCGACCATCCTCGGGCGGGACGTGGCCGGGGAGGTGCTCGAGGTGGGCACGGGCCTGGAGGACGCCTTCGAACGAGGCGACCGCGTGATGGGCCTGGTGAACGCGGGCTACGCGGAGACGGTGGTCGCGCCCGCGGAGTGCTGGGCCAAGGTGCCTGACAACCTGGAGCTGCAGGACGCCGCCGCGCTGCCATTGGTGACGCTGACGGGCACGCAGCTCATCGAGGAGCACGTGCGGCCCTCGAAGGGGGACACGCTGCTCGTCACGGGGGCGTTGGGGGCGGTGGGGCGCTCCGCCATCTTCGCGGCGCGGGCGCGGGGCGCGAAGATCTGGGCGGGCGTGCGGAAGAAGCAGGTGGAGGAGGCCCGGAAGCTGGGCGTGGAGGGCGTTGTCGCGCTGGATGACCCGAAGGACCTCGCGAAGCTGCCCACGCTGGACGCGGTGGCGGACACGGTGGGCGGTGAGGCCGTGGCGGCGGTGCTCGACAAGGTGAAGCACGGCGGGACCGTGGGCAGCGTGCTGGGCGAGCCGAAGGGCGCGAAGGAGAAGGGCCTCGTGGTGCGCAGCTTCATGGCGCATCCGGATGCGCGCCGGCTCACGCAGCTCGCGGAGAGCGCGGCGAAGGGCGACCTGGTGATTCCCATCGGCCGGACCTTCAAGATGGACGACGCGCGCGAGGCCCAGAAGGTCGCGGAGCAGGGCGGCATGGGCAAGGTGCTGCTCGTCAACTGACGCGGCCCCTCAGAACGGGGCGGCGCGGGTGAAGGACACGCGCTGCCCCGTCGCCGGGTGCACGAAGGCCAGCGTCTCGGCGTGCAGGTGCAGGCGGAGGCCCGCGTGGCCGTACAGCGGGTCGCCCACGATGGGGGCGCCCAGGCCCTGGGGGTGGGCCGCGTGGACGCGGAGTTGGTGGGTGCGTCCGGTGCGCGGATGGAGGGCCACGCGCGTGTGGCGCGCCTCGCGGTGGAGGACCTCCCAGTCGGTGACGGCGGGCTTGCCGTGCACGGGGTCGACGATCTGCCGGGGACGGTCGTCCAGGTCCACGCGCAGGGGCAGGGTGATGGTGCCCGCGTCGCTGCGCACGGGGCCGTCGATGAGCGCGACGTAGCGCTTGGTCACGTCGCGGTGGAGGAACTGGCGTTGAAGGGACGCGTGCGTGCGGCTGTCCAGCGCGGCGACGAGCAACCCCGAGGTGTCCAGGTCCAGCCGGTGCGCGAGCAGCGGCCCCGTGGCGTCGGGGTAGCGCGCGCGCAGGCGGGTGAGCACCGAGTCCAGGAGGGCGGCATCCCGGCCCGGCACGGACAGCAGGCCGCAGGGCTTGTCGATGACGACGAGCCACGCGTCCTCGAAGACGATGGACAGCTCCGGTGTGGGCGCGGGCGGCGGGACGAAGACCCGGGGCGCGGAGACCTGGAGGCCCTCCAGCATGAACGGGAGCAGGGGGCCGCACTTGTCGCGGCACGCGGGATAGAACGCGCCCTGGATGCGCCCACCGGACGCGGGCGGCGCGCCCCACCAGAACTCCGCGAGCGCCACGGGCTGGAGTCCATGCGTGAAGGCGCAGGCGAGCAGCTTCGCGCCCGCGCAGTCACCGGCTCCCGATGGAGGCTCCGCGCCTCCGTAGAGGGAGCGCAGGGGACGGACTCCTCCTCGGGCGTTGGTGATGGCGTAGGTGTCGTGGAGCTGCTTCATGAAGCCGCGGGAGACGATGCGCCGCAGCCGGTCCAGGGCTCGCAGGCGACGCTCCGCCTTCGCGCGGGCGGGGGCGAGCAGCCGTCGGGCCTCTTCCTGGGCTGCGTCCCACCGGCGCTTCTCCGCCTTGTCGCCACGGCTCTCCTGGTCGAGTGCGTGGAGCGCCGCTGCGCGGTCGGCCTCTGGAAGCCCTGGCATGGCCATGATGGCGGCGCGGCGCTCATGCCGCTGACGGCGGCGGGCCTCGTGGCGCAGGCGCATGGCTTCGCGCTCCGTGGCCTCGCGTGCCTGACGGGCGTCATCGTCCTCGCGCAGGCGGCGCAGTTCTTCGGAGGCGCTCCAGGCTTCGGCGCGGGCCAGCAGGGCCTTCACGGTGGCCTCGGCCACTGGCTCCACGCGGGCACGCGCCTCGCGGTCGAAGACGGGGGGGACGAAGCCCGGCACGTCCCAGCGGCCCGCGAGCATCGCGGAGAATGCGCGCAGCACGCCGAACGTGCCGTCCGGCTGCCGCACCACGAGCACGCCGAACATCTTCCCGCCGTCCGGCCCCTGGAGGACGTCGCTGGCCAGCCCTGGCGCGATGAAGCCCTCTCGCAGCGTGGCTTGCAGCGACTCCGCGGCCCGGCGCGCGAGGGCGTGCGGGCCCAGGGCGTCGAAGGGGCTCGGGAACGAACCCGGCACTTCGTCTGCGTGGGGGGCGGGTTCGAGGGGGAGGACGAGCGGGGCCACGGCTTCGGGGTAGCACGAAACCCGGCGGCTGGGGACGTGGGGCTCCGGCGTGACGGTCGGCTGGCGCGGGAGAGGGCGACACCTCGGCCCATGCACCGCTGGACCTCGTCTGGGGCTCTGCGTGACGCCCTGCCTCGCCGTGCGCCATGAACGTGCTGCGCCTGGAGGGAGCCTGTTGGGTGAGCACGGGGCTGGAGCTGTCCCTCGCCCCGCTCCGGCGGAAGGCGTTCTAGACTTTTCGCCTCCATGGCCACTGCCCGCCCCGTCGCCGCAGGTTTGCTGCTGTTGACCGCGCTCCTCCTGCCCACCGGGGACGTGGCGGCCCGCACCGCCATCCTGAAGGCAGGGGAGGGATGGACGCTGGAGGTGGACGGCCAGCCCTACGTGGCGAAGGGCGTCACGTTCAGTGGCACGGGCGGGCCCGCGAGCTTCGACAAGGATTGTGAGCGGCTGCGCTCCCTGGGCGTGAACACGCTGCGCACCTGGGGCACCGGCGATGAGACGGCCGCGCTGCTCGACGCCGCGCACAAGCAGGGCCTGCGCGTGCTCGTGGGGCTGTGGCTGCGGCCGGGCCGCGCGGGCATGGAGAATGACGACGCCTTTGACTACGTGCGCGACGCGAAGGGCCGTGAGGCGCAGCTCCAGGCCACGCTCGCGCAGGTGCGCCGCTTCAAGGACCATCCGGCGGTCCTCGCGTGGGGCGTGGGTAACGAGGTCATCCTCAATTCGCCGGACGAACCCTCGAAGGTCGCCTACGCGCGCTTCCTGGAGAAGGTCGTCCGCGCGGTGAAGAAGGCGGACACCGCGCACCCGGTGCTGTCCGTGGACGCGTGGACGCTGGGCATCCCGCTCTGGGAGAAGTACGTCCCCTCGCTGGATGCGTATGGCTTGAACGTCTATGGCCGGGGCATCCACGCGCTGGCGGACGCGGTGAAGCAGGCCGGTGGGCGCAAGCCCTGGTTCATCACCGAGTTCGGGGCCCAGGGGGAATGGGAGGTCCCCAAGGACGCTCGCGGCGTGCCCCAGGAGCCGGGGGACGTGGAGAAGTACGACGTCATCGTGGATGGCTGGCGCAACGCGCTGGCGCCGCACGTCCAGGCGGGCCGGTGTCTGGGGTTGTTCGTCTTCAACTACAGCGCGGCGCTGGACCACACCGGCCTGTGGTTGGGGATGCTGTCCGGCACCTCCACGCGGCCGGCCTGGCACGCGGTGCGGGAGGCCTACACGGGCACGAAGCCGGTCCCCGCGCTGCCCGTGCCGGTCCGGCTGGTGGTTCAAGGCGTGGAGAAGGACGGCACGGCCACCTGGGCGAACGTTGCCTTTGACGTCACCTCCACCACGCCGCTGGACGTGTCCTTCGCCTACAACTTCCGGGGCGCGCCGACCCACGCGGAGCGCGACCGCGTGACGGTGCTGGAGTCCCAGAAGGGGGCCACGCCCGGCACGTGGCGCGTCCGCCTCCCTGCCGTGACGGGCGCCATCAAGCTGTATGGTCTGGCGAAGGACGGCGCCGGGAACCTGGTCGCCGCGACCACGTCCGTGGCGGCTTCGGCTCCTCCCTGAAGCGTCGCGCTAGAGCCAGACGCCATGCGTTGGCCTCTCTTCGTTCTGTCCCTTGGGGATGGGGTGACGGGCAATCGTCCACATCAGCGGGTGCCGCGGCGGCGCGTTCAGGGCCCACATGTCCGTGCGATTGAACGACGCCACCTCGTCCGGGGGGCCTCCTCCAGGCCCATCTGCGGGACCAGCTCGTCCTGCATGAAGCAGCGTAAGAACGCCGTGGGAGGCCAGGTCCGGCGGGAGGACGTGGCCATGCCCGGGGCCGTCAGCGCAGCGATGGGTCCTCGCTGATGCGCGCCACCGCGCCGTGCAGGATGCCCAGCTGCCGGGGCACGCGCTCCAGCAGCGCTCCCAGCACGGGGTCGTCGCTGGTGCGCGGCAGCGCCAGGGCGGGGAGGGGCGGGGGCTCGCGCCGCTCCTGCAACGCCCGGGCGAGCAGCTCCAGGCTGTCGCTGGCGCGCTGCGCGAGCTGCTGGGGCAGCACCGAGGTCGTCCTTCCCTCGAACCGCCCCGTGCCCAGCGCCGTCACCGCCAGCGCGAACCTCCTGGCGTAGGTGAGCAGCGCCATGCCCGGCTCCAGGTGCCCTGGCGGGCCCCGGTACTCCGTCATCAACCGCTGGAAGGACGACTCCGCGTCCAGGAGCGCCTGGTCCAGGCGGCGGCGCTCCTCGTTCACCTCGGGGTCCGTGCCGCTGCGGTGCGTGACCAGCTGTTGCAGGTACCTGCCGTCCGCGCGCAGGGCGGAGGCCGCCGCGTCCGGGAAGCGGCGGCGCTCCGGGCTGGGCCACAGCGTCCACGAGCCCACCAGCGCCAGCGTCCCCGCGATGAGCACGCCCAGCGAGCGCTGCGACGCCACCGTCCAGTCCCCGGAGCTGAGCGTGGCCATCAGCAGGTAGTCCGGCGTGAGCAGCACCTGGAACGCGCCGAAGTTCAGCGGCAGCAGCGACACGGAGACGGCCGTCAGCCCGCTGATGACGCCGATCATCAGGGGCGGCGTGTGCACCGTGGTCGCGATGAGCGCCGCCAGGCTCGCGCCCATCAGCGTCCCCAGCGTGCGCTGGAGCACGCGCTCCTCCGTGCTGCCCGCGTAGGGCTGGAGGATGGAGATGACCACCAGGCTGACCCAGTGCGCGTCGCCCACCTGCAACGCCCGCGTCAGCCCCAGCGCCGCCGTGGCCACCATCCCCGTGCGCAGCGCGTGCCGCAGCACCACCGAGTCCCGGTGCAGGTTGTCCCGGATGGGCTGCCACACCGAGAACCCCGGCGCCTGCTTCGTGCCGCCCACCGTGCCCCTGCCCCGCGCCGACACCGGGTCGCCGAAGAGCAGGCCCGAGGCCGTCTCGTGCGCCACGCCCGCGTACTCGCGCAGCCGGTCCAGCAGCGCGGCCACGTGCGTGGACAGCGGCCCCTCCGCGCCCCGGCGCACGGGCGGCGCGGCCATCCTCGCGGGCTGCCGGTGCCGGGGTCTCAGCGCCAGCCGGGGCGGCGTGCGCATGCCCTCGTTGCGTTCCTGCTGGAGCGCGCGGGTCACCCACTGGTCCATCGCGGCGAAGGCCTCGCACAGCCGGGCCACGCGCTCGCGCGTCGCGTGCATGTGCGGGTCGCGCCCCACCACCTGCATCGCCTCCGCCAGCGCGCTGAGCAGCGCCATCATGGGCTCCGCCAGCTCCACCAGCACCAGCAGGTGCTCGCCGCGCCGCGACTCGTCCGGCCTCCCTCGCCGCGTGGCCGCGAGCACGTCGCGCGCATGCTCGA
>JAFADT010000273.1 GCA_023424585.1 Pseudomonadota bacterium | reverse complement strand
CCGCACCACCGCGTAGGCCACCGGCTGCCCGCGCGCGTCCTCCACCCGGCCGCCGAAGCGCGCCGAGTCCGGCAGCGTGAGGGTGATGCCCGTCTGCTCGCTCACGCCGTCCAGCCGGACCGTCGTGGACGTGCCCGGCGCGACCTTCGGTCCGGAGGCGACGAACTGATAGGGGCCCGCCCCCAGGTGCTCGAAGCGCCAGGCGCCCTTCGCGTCCGTCTCCACGCCATCCGCGCGCGCCGTGGTCAGCGCCCCGGATGAGAAGGAGGCCTCCGGCACCGGCGTGACGACGACGCCCGCCACCGGCTGCCCGCGTGCGTCCACCACCGAGCCCGACACCGCCGCGCCGCCCCGCAGCGCCACCGACACCTTCTGCGCCACGTCCGCCGCCTCCGCGACCTGCGTCACCTGCCACGCGGGCGCGAAGCCCCTCGCGGAGACCTTGAGGACATGGCGCCCCGCCGGCACGCCCTCCAGCAACGCGCGCCCCTCCGCGTCGGTGGTGCCCACGACGGCTTGCGGAGCGCGCAGCTCCACCGCCGCGCCCGGCACGCCCCGCCGCTCCGGCCCCTCCACCACCGTCACCTCCAGCACCCCGGCCGGCTTCAGGTGCATCACCAGCGGCCCGGTCCCCTCCCCCAGCCACAGGCCCACCGGCCCCGCCAGCAGCGAGCCCTGCCGGGCGGCGACCTGGTACTCGCGCGGGGGCAGGCCCTCGAACTCGAAGGTGCCGCCCTTCTGCGTGCGCACGCTGCGCGGAGGGCTCGTGTCCAGCACCACCGTGGCGCCCTCCACCGGCAGCTCCCGGGGGTCCAGCACCAGGCCCTCCAGCCGCAGGGGCCCCGGCCGGTCCGCGTCCAGCTCCAGGGGCAGCGGCGACGCCTCGGCGGGCGCCAGGCCCCGGGACGCGAGGTTCTTGGAGCGCACCGCGATGGGCGTGGACGGCGCGGGGTCCTCCGGCGCCCGGGTGATGACCGGCCCCGCCTCCGGGCCTGCGCGCAGCGCGAAGAACCAGAGGAGGAAGCCCGACGCCAGCGCTCCCAGCAGCCACCACACCCGATGCTTCATTGGCGATGCCCTCGTGAGAAAGGGGCCGCGGACGGACGGCTCCGCGGCCCCCGTGTCACACCGCGATGCTTCAGACGACGGTCACCGCGCTCAGCGGTCGAACGCGGCGTCGTTCAGCGCGGGGGCGGCGTTGGAGGTGTTCGCGGTCGCGTTGCTGTAGTACTCCACCCAGTAGTACTCGTTCTCATCGATGATGATGATGATGACGTCGCTGGCCAGCTGGCTCGTGGGGCCGGTGTACGTCGAGCCGCGATCCGCCGCCGCGATGGCCGGCACGGAGTAGGAGGTGGCGGCCAGACCCGCGACGAGACCGAACAGCGCAATCAGCTTCTTCATGGGGAGACTCCTGACGTTGGGGGTTGGGGTGCAGCACTGCCCTGACGCTCGGCTCCCGAGGCTGCGAAGCTTCCGCGTCAGCATCCACCCTCATGCGGCGGGAGGGTGAGATCCTGGAGGGGGCTCCGCCAGCGCGGCGGAGTCGGACTGCCGGGAGAAGAAGCGCTGTCGCTGTCGCGCCAGGAACCCGCCGATGGCGCGGTACTCCTCATCCCCCATCAGCGCCAGGTCCACGGACGTCATGAACAGCGAGAAGGTGATGAGCCCGAGCACCAGCGCGATGCCCAGGTGGAACGTGAACCCCATCACCACCGCGAGCCGCCGCGTGTGGGGATTGAGGAAGAGCAGGAAGGGGAACGCCACCTGGAAGGCGACGGTGACGTAGGAGAGCGCCGTCACCACGAACGCGCTGCGGTAGAGCCACTCCGTCACGCCCGGAATCACGAACTGCCCGCCGCGGAACGCGTAGTAGAGGGCCGTGCCGTCCTGCCACACCTGCCCCTGCACCTTGTAGAGCCCCGCCAGCCCGTACACGAGGCTGATCTGCACCGCGAACGCCAGCATCGCGGTGTTGTGGAACAGCGCCCCCACCGGCCCCAGGGCCGCTTCCGCCGAGCCACCCGCCCCGCGCCGCTCCGCGTCCAGGGAGAAGTACGCGCTCACGTCCGCGAAGCACGCGTACACCAGCACCAGCTGGATGATGTTGTCCCCGCCATCCCAGATGCCGGGGAAGCGCTGGTGGAGCGACCACACGAAGGCCCACTGCAAGGGCGTCAGCCAGCGGGTGCGCCACCCCAGGAACCAGAGCACCGCCACCGCGATGCCCAGGTGGTAGCAGACCTCGAAGTAGAGCGGCGACGCGCTCCAGGCATACACGGAGAAGTCGCGCGGCGAGCCCGCCACGTCCGCCACGAAGACGTCGTAGGGGTAGAGCCCGGCGGGGCCGAACAGGTAGCCGCGCTGCGAGTAATTGATGAGGTACTCGATGAGCACCGCCAGGCCCGCGCACAGGCGGAACAGGCTGGCGCCCACCAGGTAGCGCGGCTGGGACTGCCACGCGGTGAAGCGCCCCCAGGCCCCCAGGAGGGAGGAGGACGCAGCCACGGAAGGGTCGGTGCTCATGGCGCCGCCACCTCCTCCACCGGCTGCCAGGGCAGCTCCATCCACGTCGTGTCCCCGGGCGCGTCCGCGGTCATGCGCTGGGAGAAGGGCGGCGCCACGATGGTCGCCATCCGCGCGCGCACCTCGCGCACCTGGAGCCCCGGGTACAGCGACCGGCACGCGGACGACGCCACCCGCGTCAACAGCCGCGCCCCCAGCCGCTTGCGCGCCGTGCGGCTCCGCTCCGCCTCCGCCACCGCCCGGCGGTAGACCTCCGTGTCCTCCGGCTTCGACAACAGCCGCGCCGTGTACTCGTCGTCCGCCGCCGTCAGCTGCCCCAGCCCCACCAGCTGCGCCCGCTCCAGCCGGTCCGCCGGCGTCAGGCGATACTTCTGCTTCAGCTCCAGCAGCGGCACGGTGATGTTCACCCAGGGCTCCTCCTTCGGCGCCCCCGAGGCCTCCGCGCCCCGGCAGGACACGTAGACGTGCCGCGTGCGCGCCTCCACGTCAGGGGCGAACAGCGTCCAGCGCTGGGAGAAGAACGGACGCATGTAGCCGTCCACCCATCCAAGGACAGACAACTTCACCGGATTGAGAGGGGTCAAGAACGCCAGCGTGATGGCGAAGTGGATTCCCAACCCTGTCAGCAAGACAGCGGACAAGGCCTGACGGAAGCCAGGACCCGACAACTTGGTTTTCATGACTGCTCGTAGACCGCGGGGAGGTCCGGCAGAGCGAAACAAGCGGGAGTTTCGTCAACACAAGTAACACGTACCAAAACTTTGCGTCAACACGGCCACCCGATTTCAGTGAGATGAAACGGATTGGGTCATTCCTGCCAATGCGTCTGGTTTGACCCGGGCAGCCGCGACAGCATGAAACAGCCCCGCGCCCCCCAGGCGCGCAACACCAGGGCGTCTTGAGTCAAAGGTCCAAAAGCAGCGGGGCCGCGTGGGAGTGCTC
>JAFADT010000266.1 GCA_023424585.1 Pseudomonadota bacterium | reverse complement strand
GCTCCTCGTGGCAGTCCGCGCACACCTGCGAGCCCACGAAGGAGCTCGGCTGCGCGGCCGGCGCCTCCACCGTCTTCACCGGCACGGGCGCGGCGGCGCTGCCCGCGTCCACGGGCGTCGCGGGCGCCTGGGCCACGGGCGGGGACACCGCGGGCGTGGGCGCCGACGAGGGGCGCAGGAAGAAGAACAGGCCCGCCGCGAGGACCACCACCGCGAGGACGACAAGGACAGGACGAGAGGAGCGCATCCGGAAGGTGCCTCCCATGCTCCTCCCAAGCGCCGGGCGGCACAAGCGGCGCTCCGAGCAAGCCCTCCACCTCCAGTGGACAACGAGCTCCCAGGGAGGGCTGCGGTCCCGGCAAGGCCTGGATTAGGGTCGGCCCCCAGCGAAGGGAGGCCGCGCCCATGCCCATGCGGTCCGTGAATGGAACCCGGCTGTACTACGAGGACACCGGTGGCACCGGGGACGTGGTCCTCTTCAGCCACGGGCTCCTCTGGAGCACCCGGCTGTTCGACCCGCAGGTGGAGGCCCTGCGCGGGCGCTTCCGCTGCATCGCGTACGACCACCGGGGGCAGGGCCAGAGCGACGTGCCCCCGGAGAAGGTCATCGACATGGAGACGGTGTACGCGGACGCGGTGGCGCTCATCGAGTCGCTGGGCGTGGCCCCCGTCCACTTCGTGGGCCTGTCCATGGGGGGCTTCGTGGGCCTGCGGCTCGCGGCGCGCCGGCCGGACCTGCTGCGCTCGCTGGTGCTGCTGGAGACGTCCTCCGACCCCGAGCCCGCCGCCAACGTGCCGCGCTACACCGCGCTCAACCTCGTCGCGCGCTACGTGGGCCTGGGCCCCGTCGTCTCGCCGGTGATGCGCATCCTGTTCGGCGCGTCGTTCCTCACCGACCCGGGCCGGGCGGAGGAGCGGGCGCTGTGGCGCGCGCGCCTCAAGGGCAACCGCCGCGACATCTACCGCGCCGTCAACGGCGTCATCCAGCGCAAGGGCATCCCGGAGGAGCTGCCGCGCATCCGCACGCCCACGCTCGTCATCGTGGGGGAGGAGGACCGCGCCACGGTGCCCCAGAAGGCGGAGCGCCTCCACGCCCTCATCCCCGGCTCGAAGCTGGTGCGCCTGTCGCGCGGCGGGCACTCGTCCACGGTGGAGGAGCCGGCGCTCGTCAACGCGGAGCTCGCCCCCTTCCTCACCCAGCACGCATCCGGTCAGGCCGCGCACGCGGGCTGACGCACGGTTAGCGAAGTCCCCAGGAGGGTTTCCCCATGCCTGTCGCGAAATGGAATGGCGCGGTGCTCGCGAAGAGCGACACCTACGAGACGGTGGAGGGCAACATCTACTTCCCGCCGGACAGCCTGGTGCGCGAGCACTTCAAGCCCAGCGCCACGCACACCACCTGCCCCTGGAAGGGCGAGGCCAGCTACTACTCCGTGGAGGTGGACGGCAAGACGAACGCCGACGCCGCCTGGTACTACCCGGAGCCCAAGCCGGCCGCGTCCAACATCCAGGGCTACGTGGCCTTCTGGAAGGGCGTGACGGTGGAGCGCTGACTCAGAGGCCCAGCAGGTACTTGCCCCAGCGCTTGCCGTTGCGCAGCTGGGTGACGACGAAGGCGGGGATCCACTGGAGCAGGTTCGCCTCCGGCTGCACGTCGTAGCCGCCGAGCAGGCCCGGATCGATGCGGTTGTCGTCCAGGTTCGTGGGGTAGGGCGCGGTCGGGCCGCCGAAGCACTCCCCGCGGGCGAAGAAGAGGTCCCACAGGGTGGCGGCCTCCGCGTGGTCATCCACCATGAGGCGCGTGTCCACGCCCAGCAGCGAGCCCACCAGCTTCCAGAAGTAGTACCAGCGCTGCTCGTTGTACTCGTAGCCCTTGTCCACCCACGCCTGCGCGACGATGTACGAGAACGTCAGCAGCGTGAACGCGACGGCGCTCTGGTTGTAGCAGCGCCGCCCGGTGTGGTGCGACCGGTAGTGGCCCAGCGCGGAGTTGTGCATCTGCGCCAGCAGCAGCGTCGTGGCCAGGGTGCGGGTGCTGTAGAGGCTGCCCCAGCCCATGCTCATGTTGCCGTAGAGGATGCGCAGCATGATCTGCGCGGTCTCGATGACCCGGCGGGACACGATGGCCTGGATGCGGCTGTGCGGGCGCTGCTCGAACAGGGCGGACACGTCCTTGTGGTAGTACGTGGCCTTGAAGGACACGCCCGCCAGCTCGTTGACGGACGTGGCCTGGAAGAAGACGTAGAAGGCCTCGTCGCGCGCGGCCTCGAAGTCGCGCAGGAACTGCGCGGAAGACGCCGCGCCCGTCACCGCCTGGGTGGCCACCGAGTGCGCTGTGCCATAGAGCACCTGCGCGATGCGGTGGTCGCTGTGCGAGTTGCCCCAGTAGCCGCTGATGGCGGAGAAGGCCTTCAGCGCCGGCCGCCACGCGGTGCCGTTCACGCCGGGCGTCGTCCGGAGGTGCGTCTTCCAGTGCTGCCGCAGGTCCTCCATGAACTGCGGCTCCGCCGCGCTCATGATGCCGTACAGGCTGTTGGCCGCGGTGAGCGGGTCCCCCAGGATGGCGTCCAGGTTCTGGTGGCGGAAGGTGAAGGGCATGGACGTGCGGCTCCGGCTGCGCGGTCCCGCGCAGTCTAGGAAACTGTTGAGCCTGCAACAAACCGCCTGACCCGTAAAACCTGACACGTAGGGGAGGTGACGGGGCGGCGCGGGAGGGGGCTGCCCGGGGCGGCGGGAGCGGCGATGCTGGGGCTTTTCGCGGGGCGTGGCCCGCGTGGAGGAGCGGAGCCTTGGCGACGGTGTCCCTGCAGGACGTGCGCAAGGTGTACCGGGGGGGCGTGGCGGCGGTGAAGGGCGTGACGCTGGACATCGCGGACGGCGAGTTCGTGTCGCTGGTGGGCCCGTCCGGATGCGGCAAGTCCACGACGCTGAACCTCATCGCCGGGCTGGAGGAGCTGTCGGGCGGGGAGCTGCGCATCGACGGGCAGGTGGTGAACGACCTGTCCCCGCGCGAGCGCGACATCGCGATGGTGTTCCAGAGCTACGCGCTCTACCCGCACCTGGACGTGGCGGGGAACCTGGCGTTCCCGCTGAAGGTGGCGGGCCTGGGCGCGAAGGACATCGACGCGCGCGTGCGCGAGGTGTCCGGCGTGCTGGGGCTGGAGGCGCTGCTGTCGCGCCGGCCGAAGGAGCTGTCGGGCGGGCAGCGGCAGCGCGTGGCGCTGGGGCGCGCGCTGGTGCGCCGACCGAAGGTGTTCCTCTTCGACGAGCCCCTGTCCAACCTGGACGCGGCGCTGCGCACGCAGATGCGCGGCGAGATCAAGAAGCTGCACGAACAGCTCAAGGCCACGTTCATCTACGTCACGCACGACCAGGCGGAGGCGATGACGCTGTCGGACCGCGTGGTGGTGATGAGCCAGGGGGAGGTGCAGCAGGTGGCCCCGCCGCGCGAGCTGTACGACGCGCCCGCGAACCTCTTCGTCGCGGGCTTCTTCGGCTCGCCGCGCATCAACCTGGTGAAGCCCCGGACGCTGGGCCTGTCCGGCGGTGACGAGGTGCTGGGCCTGCGCCCGGAGCACCTCCAGGTGGGGCGGGGCCCGCGGCCGGCCGACGCGCGCGAGGGACGCGTGTACCTGGTGGAGCCCATGGGCGCGGAGGTCTGGGTGACGGTGGAGGTGGGCGGCGAGCGCCTGGTGGCGCGGGCGCCCGGGGACTTCCGCGCCTCCAGCGGGGACACGGTGTGGCTGCGCCACGACGCGCGGCACCTGCGCCGCTTCGACGCGAGGACGGGCCTCGCGGCCCCTCAGGCGTAGAGCTGTTCGCTCTCCACGAAGGGCTCCAGCCGGTGCTGGAGGGCCGCCAGCCGCTCGTAGCGCTGGCGCAGCGCCTCCCTGAACTCGCCTTGAGAGGCTTGGGCGATCTCCTCCAGCAGCCTGTGCAGGGCGGAGTCCACGGCGTCCTTCAGCACGCGCGATTCATCGTTCGACAGTTCCAGCAGCATGGTGGCCTCCTGCGGCAACGTTAGGCACCGCGCCCCGAGGCCGCGCGCGGGGCAGCCATCCGACCGGGAAAGAAGGCGGCCTGGGGGCCCACCGGGCTGCCTGCCAGCGCGCGCACGGCGGCGGGAGCGACCCCACCCTGGGGGAGGACCCCATGAGCGCGAGGAGCGACGCGATGATTCACGCGGGAGACGTGCGCGAGGGCATGTCGGTGCGTGCCGCCGACGGACAGCCGCTGGGCCGGGTGGCGGGCGTGGGCGACACGCACTTCGAGCTGGAGCGCGGGCTGGTGCCCATTCCCCGGCGCGACTACCGGGTCGAGTTCAGCGACGTGGAGGCCGTCCGCGGGGAGGAGGTCCTGCTCAAGCCGGCGGACCACGCGCAGCTCACGCTGGAGGAGGACGACGACGGCGGCGCCCTGCCGCCGCGCCACAGCGCGGGCATGGACGCGGAGCCCACGAACGACCCCGTGGGTCCCATGCGGCACTGACGCGGCGCGGCCCCATGCCGCCTCCGGGAGGCAGGGATTTCCAACCCGGAGGGAGGGACAAGGCCCCGGAATTACAGGGGCTTGCGGTGCCTGGGTGTCAGACCGGCGCGTTAGACGGACCCCTCGGCCAGACGTCCCGGTGGGGTCATGCGACGGTTTTCGACATCTTGCGTCACGATGCTGTGGGGGTTGGGAGTGGTGTTCGCGTGTGGGCCCGCGCCGCGGGCGGATGCGGGCGGCGTGGAGGCGCCGGAGCCGGGCGTGTTGTCCACGCCCCGGCGGCTGTTGCCCTACGTCGCGTTGGAGGATGGGCGGGTGCTGGCGGCGGGGGGGCATGACGGCGGTCGCACGCTGGGCAGCTGCGAGGTCTTCGACCCGGACACGGGGCGGTGGCGGACCACGGGCGCGCTGCGCGAGGCGCGGCGCAACCACGCGGTGGTGCGG
>JAFADT010000196.1 GCA_023424585.1 Pseudomonadota bacterium | reverse complement strand
ATGCTGGGCATGGCGCGCGTGCCCTTCACGGGCGCGTCCGCGAGCGTCGAGGGGTCCTGGGGCGCGGGCGTCGCCGCGCGGCGCCCGCCGGTGCCCCGGCCGCCGCCCTTGAGCTTCAGCTCGTAGTCGCCCAGCAGCACCTGCGAGGCCGGCGTCAGCGCCGTGGGCCCCGCGATGCGCTCGCCGTCCACGAAGGTGCCGTTCTGGCTGCCCCCGTCCTCCACGTAGACGGTGCCACCCTCCACGTAGACGCGCGCGTGCTGCCGCGACACGCCGCCCTCCGTGAGGACGAGGTCATTGCCCTGCTGGCGGCCGATCTTCAGCTCGCCCGCGATTTCGTGCTCGTGCTCAGTGCCGTCAGGGTGACGGACGACCAGGGTTGGCATGGGCGCGTCAGTCCTCGCGGAAGATGCTCATGTTCACGGGGATGCCCTTGCGCTGGAGCTCGTCGTAGAACTTCGGCACGAAGCCCGAAGCCACGAAGCGCCCGCGCACCTTGTGGTCCTCCGTGAAGCCGTCCTGCTTGTAATAGAAGATGTCCTGGAGGGTCACGATGTCGACCTCCATGCCGGACACCTCCGTGATGAAGCAGATCTTGCGCGTCCCGTCGGAGAAGCGCGTCTGCTGCACGATGAGGTGCACCGCGCTGGAGATCTGCTCGCGGATGGCCTTCACCGGCAGCTCCATGCCGGACATGAGCACCATCGTCTCCAGCCGGGCGATGGCGTCGCGCGGCGTGTTCGCGTGCAGCGTGGTGAGCGAACCGTCGTGGCCGGTGTTCATGGCCTGGAGCATGTCCAGCGTCTCGCCGGAGCGGCACTCGCCCACCACGATGCGGTCCGGCCGCATGCGCAGGCAGTTCTTCACCAGGTCGCGGATGGTGATGGCGCCCTTGCCTTCCAGGTTGGGCGGGCGGCTCTCCAGCTGGACCCAGTGCTCCTGCGGCAGCTGCAGCTCCGCGGCGTCCTCCACCGTGACGATGCGCTCACCCTCCGGGATGAAGGAGCTGATGATGTTCAGCGTCGTCGTCTTCCCGGAGCCCGTGCCGCCGGAGATGACGATGTTGCGCCGGGCCGTCACGCACATCTCCAGGAACTCGGCCATCTGCGCGGTGATGGTCTTGTACTTGATGAGATCCTGGATCTTCAGCGCGTCCTTCTTGAACTTGCGGATGGTGATGCAGGGGCCCTTGAGCGCCAGCGGCGGGATGATGGCGTTCACGCGGCTGCCGTCCTTCAAGCGCGCGTCCACCAGCGGGCTGGACTCGTCGATGCGGCGGCCGATGGGCGCCACGATGCGCTCGATGACGCCGAGCACCGCCTGATTGGAGGAGAACGTCTTCTCCGACAGGGTCAGCTTGCCCTTGCGCTCGATGTAGATCTGGTTGGCGTGGTTCACCATGATCTCGCTGATCTCCTCCGACGCGAGGAACGCCTCCAGGGGCCCCAGGCCCAGCGCCTCGTTGATGACGTCGGTGAGCAGCTCCTCCCGGTCCACGTCCCCGGGGAGCTCCTGGTCCGCCTCCATCTGGTCGATGATGTCCCGGATGGCCTTCTCGGTGCGGCGCCAGAGCTCCTCGTCCCCGAGCCGGTCCATGTCCATGCGGCGCAGGTCCAGGTACTCGATGAGCCGGTCGTGGATCTCCTTCTGGAGCCGCGAGTAGCGCTCCAGCCGGGGGTCCACCTTGCGCTTGTTCTTCGCCATGGCCGCGGCCATGGACGCGGGCATGCGGCTGGGAGCCGCGGGGGCGGGCGCGGGCTCCTCCTCGTAGGGCTCCTCCTCCTCGTAGGCCTCTTCCTCCTCGTAGGCCTCCTCGCCCTGCTCCTCGTCGTAGCCCTCGTCGACGGGCTCGTCCTGCGCGGCGTCGTCCAGCGGCTCCACGTTGAGGATGTAGTCGCCGATGGAGACCTGGTCGCTGGGCTTGAGCACCATGGGCCCGGCGATCTTCTTGCCGTTCACGAAGGTGCCGTTCGTGGACTTCATGTCCACGATGATGAGGCGACCGTCCTTCTCGACGATGCGGGAGTGGGTCTTGGAGACGTTGCCCTTGGCGAGCACGATGTCATTGCCGGCAAGCCGGCCGATCGTGATCTCGTTCTTGGGAAACTCCCGCTGCTCCGAGCCGCCGCCCTTCTCCGTCAACGTGATGAGAAACATGGGGCGGGATGCTACCAAGCCCTCCTACGACCTCAAAGACTCCTGCGACGCTCGCCCGCCTGCTGCCCGGAAACGAACGGGCCGGCACCCTCCCCCGCTGAAGCAGGGACGGGGCCGGCCCGGACCGGATCCGACGTGATGGCGCGGGGGCCTCAGTCGAAGATGTTGAAGTTCACCTCGGAGCGGGCCTGCTTGTAGCGGGTCTTCACGTCCTCGATGATGCTGCGGACCTTGTCCGAGTCCGGGTTCACGATGCGCGGGGTGACGAAGATCACCAGCTCGCGCTTGGTGGAGTCGAACGCGCGGTTCTTGAACAGCTCGCCCACGATGGGGATGTGCCCCAGGCCCGGCAGCTTCGCGACGGCCTTCTGCTCGTCGTGGCTGAACACGCCCGACAGCACGATGGTCTCACCGTGACGCACGGTGACGTTCGTCTTGACCTTGCGGGTGCGGAAGCCGGGGATGGCGGACGAACCGCCGAAGGACACGGACACGGAGGTGTCGATTTCAGAGGCCTCCGCCTCCACCTCGGTCTGGATGTTGCCGTTGCGGTCCGCGGTGGGGCGGATGTTCAGGATGACGCCGTAGGGCTTGTACTCCACCGTGAACTGCGTGTTGGTGATGAGGGGGATGGGCACCTCGCCGCCGGCGAGGAACTCCGCCTTCTCACCGCTGGCGCACACCAGCTTGGGCTGCGCCAGCAGGCGGCCGTAGCCGTCGTTGGCCTGGAACCCGATGCTCAGGTCCGAGCCGCCCGTCGCGCCCATGATGAGGTTGGACACCGCGTCACCGGACGGCATGAGCGCCTTGTTCAGGTTCACGGTGGCCGTCAGCGAGCCGGTGATGTCCGTGGGGTACTTGATGCCGTAGCGGTCGCGGCTGTTGCGGCGGATTTCGACGAACTGGACCTCGGAGAGGATCATCCGCTTGATGCCGACGACGAGCAGGTTCTCCACCTTCTCACCGATGGCCTTGGTGATGAGCTCCGCCTTCTGGAGGTCCTGCTGGCTCTCCACGGAGCCCTCCAGGAAGATGGTCGCGCCCACCACGTTGGCCTGCACGTTCTTCAAGCCCGCCTTCTGGAAGGCCGCGTTCAGGTTCTGCGCCACCAGCTTCTTGGCGTTGGGGGCGATCTTCACGAACGACTTCACGTTCGGGTACAGGCTCACCACCTGCTCGATGCGGTCCGCGTCCTGCGTGGTGTAGGCCTGACCGTCCAGGTAGATGCGGTCGCCCACCATCCGCACGGACACGCCTTCGATTTCCCCCAGGAGGCGCTTGATCTCGGAGATGACCTCGTTCGGGTCCTGCTTGCGGACCGTCACCAAGTAGCTGATGCGCTGACCCGAGGACTTCCAGACGAGCAGCGTCGTCTTGCCCTCCTGGTTACCGGTGACGAGCAGTTGGCCGGTGCCGAGCGTCTTCACCTCGGCGATGGACGGATCGCCCAGCGCGACGCGGCTGAGGCCGGGAATGGTGAGCACCTTCTGGGTACCCACCCCCAGGCTGACGGAGCTGCCCTCCTGGGCCAGGGCGGGGGCACTGGCCACCAGGGTGACGACGGCGCCGAGCGCCAGGGCTTGCGTGAAGCGAGTGGACATCGTGTGAATCCCCTTCTTGCATGCGCGCGCCCGGACGCCGACGCGCTATCCCAGATGTTGTTGCTGCCACCACATGGCCCAGAAAGTCCCGAGCGCGATGGAGACGCCGTAGGGGATGTGTCGCGCGGGAGCACTCGAGGTTTCCTCCCGCATCCATTTCATCCGCACCGCCCAGCGACGGGCCACCGCCGCCAGCGTGTCCCAGACGGCCCCCTGCCACAGCAGCGTGACGATGGCCTGCAACGCGCCCGTGAGCGAGATGAAGGCCGCCGCCGCGAGCACCGTGGGAAAGCCCAACGCGCAGCCCACGCCCGCCATCAGCTTGACGTCACCCCACCCCATGCGCCCGCGCAGCGCACCCGGCACCAGCAGCAGCGCGAGTCCCGCGCCCGCCAGGAGCCCGCTCACCACCCCCGACTCCAACCCGCCCACCCCTTCGGACACCCCGCGCACCCCGAGCCCCAGCACGATGAGCGGATAGGTCACGGTGTTCGGGATGAGCCGGCGCAGCACGTCGGTCACCACCGAGATCACCAGGGCCACTCCCAGAATCGTCCACAGCGCGAGCTGAACAGGTGTCATTCGGCACCTGCTCCCATGGGGAGCAGGCGACCCCCATCAAACAATGGAGGCCCCGAGCCCGTCAATTCCTGAACAAGACCATCGCACCGTGGGACCCTGCGTCATCCCGCGGTCAGTGGATGACGAGGCGGATCTTCTCGCTGCAGATGAAGTACTCGTCCCCGTCCTCGACCTTGCGGCGCTTGATGCGCTGCTTGTTGAACCAGGTCCCGTTCGAGGAGCCGAGGTCCTCGATGTAGAAGTCGCTGCCGTCGCGGGCGATGACGGCGTGCTCGCGCGACACCTTGCCGGAGTTGATGACGAAGTCGCAGTGCTTGCCGCGGCCGATGACGTAGCGGTCCTTGACGATCTTCTCCTGCTCGCCGGACTCGGTGACGAGGTAGAGCGACGCGCCCTCGTCCTCGTCCGCCTCCT
>JAFADT010000156.1 GCA_023424585.1 Pseudomonadota bacterium | reverse complement strand
GCATGGGGGCATGGCCCGCTCCTGCCCCGTCTGTCCCAGCCAGCCGATGAACGTCGTCCAGGCCTCCGACGTGGAGGTGGACGTCTGCCCGCGCTGTCAGGGGCTGTACTTCGACCGGGGGGAGCTGGAGCGCTTTCCGGACCGGCCGTCGCTCAAGCCGCTGCTGAACGCGGCGAGGCAGGCCGCGTCGCGCTGTCGCGAGGGTGGGCACCTCATCCCCCGGGCCATGGCCCTCTGCGCCACCTGTCGCGGCGAGCCCCTGGGCTGCCCCAGCTGCGGCGCGCGGCTGGCGCTGGTCCATGCGCGCGTGTGCAACGTGGACCTGTGCACGCACTGCGGCGGCACCTGGCTGGACGCGGGCAAGTTCGAGGCCCTGGAGAACGCCGTCGTGACGCCCCCCAGGGCCGCCCCCGTGGCCAGGGGCTGGGAGGTCGCGCCGGCGACGGACGGGGGGCTGGACCCCTGGAAGGGCCCGGGCGCCACGGCCCCGCTGCCGCCGTCGGACTCCCCCACGGGCGGCCTGGGCGTGCGCTCCCCCTTCGGCTGCGTCCAGTGCGGCATCCAGGTCTCCGTGCCGCAGGCCTACGCGTACAACGGCGACATCTACTGCCGGGAGCACCGCCCGAAGGGCGCCGTGTCAGGCGACAGCCTCCCCAAGAGCCGGGACCCGAGCACCTTTCCCTCGATGGACAGCGCCTCGGACGGCGTCGACCTGGCGGACATCGTCATCTCGCTGTTCCGGCTGTTGCGCCCCTGACCCTTCGCGCGCCGCCCGCTCGCTGGAGCACCGACGGGCGGGACGTCCGGGCATTGCCCGCCCCCGGGCCGGCGTCTACCCTGCCGCGCCCGTGATGACCCGTCTCGCGCCCCTGAGCCTCCTCTTGCTGGGCACCGCCTGTGCCACCACCTCCCGTGAACCCACCTCCGTGGCGGAGGCGTACGCGAAGGCGCTGGAGGAGAACCGGCTGTCGGACGCCTACCGCCTGACGACCGGCGGCCCGGAGGGGGAGGGGGCCTTCCTGGACGAGTACTCGGACGAGGCCGCCCGGAAGGAGCGCGCCGCCGCCGTCCGCGCCGGGGCGGGCGTGCTGGAGGCCCGGGCCCCGTCCGTCACGCTGGCCCGCCAGGGGGAGGACTGGCGCGTGGTGGAGTCGCGCCCCGCGGACGTGCCCCGGGCGGCGCTGAAGCGGTTCCTGGAGGAGGTGGAGTCCCGCGACTGGAAGGGCGCGTGGGGCCTGCTCGCCTCCCCGCTGAGGGCCCGCTACACGCCGGAGCGCCTGCGCGAGGACTTCGAGCGCGAGCCCCTCGCGAAGGAGCGCCTGCGCCGGGCCCGCCTGGCGCTCAACACCCACGTCCGCGTGGCGGCGGGCGAGGCACTGTTCCCCCTGGGCGGCGAGCGCGCGGTGCGGCTGGTGCTGGAGGACGGCGAGTACCGCGTGGCGGCCATCGAATGAGGGCCAGAAGCCGGGCGCGATCCAGGGCGGGAGGAAGCCCGGGCGGCCTCCGGACAGGTGCGTTAAACGACGTTGACAGACCCCGGGGTGCTGGCAATCTCCGCCCCCCTTCGAGCGTGCAAACACCCGTTTTCAAAAGGTTTCAGGTGTTCCGATGAGCGTGTCCCAGGCCGATGTGATGGCGGCCATGTCGAAGGTGATCGACCCCGAGCTGCACGTCGACCTGGTGAAGGCCGGGATGGTGAAGGACGTGCGCGTCACCGGTGACACGGTGAAGCTGAAGATCGAGCTGACCACGCCCGCGTGTCCCATGAAGGGGAAGATCCAGGCGGACGCGGAGGCCGCGCTCAAGGCGGTCCCGGGCCTGAAGTCCTTCGACATCGAGTGGGGCGCCCAGGTGCGCGGCGTCGCTGGGGGCTCCGGCGGCGGGGCCCTGCTGCCGGGCGTGAAGAACATCCTGCTGGTGGGCGCCGGCAAGGGCGGCGTGGGCAAGAGCACGGTGGCGGTGAACCTGGCCACGGCGCTCGCGCAGCACGGCGCGAAGGTGGGCCTCCTGGACGCGGACTTCTACGGCCCCTCCGTGCCGCTGATGACGGGCACCGCGGACAAGCGCCCGGTGAGCCCCAACGGCAAGACGCTGGATCCGCTCGTCGCCCACGGCCTGAAGATCATGTCCATCGGCTTCCTGGTGGAGGCGGATCAGGCGCTCATCTGGCGCGGCCCCATGCTCCACGGCGCCCTGATGCAGTTGGTGCGCGACGTGAACTGGGGCGAGCTGGACTACCTGGTCCTGGACCTGCCCCCGGGCACGGGCGACGTGGCGCTGACGCTGTCCCAGTCCGTGCGGGCCGCGGGCGCGGTGCTGGTGACGACGCCGCAGGACGTGGCGCTGGCGGACGTGGTGCGCGCCAAGCAGATGTTCGACAAGGTCCACATCCCCGTGCTGGGCATCGTGGAGAACATGAGCCAGTTCGTCTGCCCGCACTGCTCCAAGAGCACGCCCATCTTCAACCACGGCGGCGGCCACAAGGCGGCGGAGATGTTCGGCATCCCATTCCTGGGGGAGATCCCGCTCGACCTCAAGGTGCGGGAGGCGGGAGACTCCGGCGTGCCGGTGGTGGTGGGGCACAAGGACAGCCCGGAGGCGAAGGCCTTCCAGGACGTGGCCCGGAACGTCGCGGGCCGCGTCTCCGCGCAGTCCATGAAGAGCGTGCCCCTGCCGGTGATGCAGGCCCGGTAGGGCCCAACCTGAAGAGGAGATCGCATGGCTCCGGCCGGCAACGACGAGCTTCCGCCTGATCCGCTGTTCGATGACGACTCGGAGCAGCAGCCCGGCCGCGAGAGCCGCTCGGGCGGCTTCGTGCCGGACTTCGTGCGGCGCATGGCGGTGGCCGGCATGGGCGCGGTCTTCATGGGCGAGGAGGGCCTCCGGGCCCTCGCCGGCCAGCTCAAGCTGCCCAAGGAGGCGCTGGGCTTCCTCCTCTCCCAGGCGGAGAAGACCAAGGACGACATCAGCCGCGTCGTCACGGAGGAGCTCCGCCGCTTCATGCAGTCGGAGAAGCTGCGCGACGAGTTCCTCAAGCTGCTCTCCGGCATGACGGTGGAGGTCAAGGCGCAGATCCGCCTGGTGCCGTCGGAGAAGTCCGAGCAGGCCGCGCCTCCCGAGCCCCACCCCAGGTCCAGCAGGAAGGCCGCGGAGCCGCCCGTCACGCGCGTCATCATCACGGACGTGAACGCGCGCCGGCCGGCCTCCAAGCGCTCGAAGCGGGAGTAGGGACGTGGCGGAAGAAGCCCCCTCGCCGGAGACCCCGCCCCCCGCCCCGGCTCCGGAGCCGCCGCGCCGCACCTGGCGCACGCACCCCTTGCCCAAGCGGCTGGCGCTCATCGCCATCGTCGCGCTGGGCCTGTGGCTGTGGAAGGCGACGGACGTGCCGGAGCGCCAGCTCATCTACCGGCTGGAGGGCGACGGCTGGGGCGACGTGCGCGCCATGGACCTCCAGGTGCTGGACACGGAGGACCACATCGTGAAGCGCGAGGAGCGCTTCTTCGCGGAAGGTCCTCCCCTGGAGGTGACCTTCAAGGTGGACCTGCCGGAGGGCACCTTCCGCACGCTCCTGTTCCTCCAGGTGGAGGGGCGCGACAAGCGGGACGTGCTCCGCGGCCGGCTGATGGTGGGCGAGGCCCGGGCCATCGTCGTCCCGTTGAGACTGCCCGGCGCCAGTCGTTGACCCTCCTGGGGCCGTGCGTTATGGCCGCCGGCACAGGAGAGAAGACGCCATGGCTACGGAACACATCGTCGTCGTCGGTGCAGGGCAGATGGGCGCGGGCATCGCGCAGGTGGCGCTCCAGGCGGGCCTGCGCGTGTCGCTGGTGGACGTCAACAAGGACGGCCTCGCCAAGGGCGCGGACCGCATCAGGGCGGGCCTGAAGAAGCTGGTGGAGAAGGGCAAGCTGGACGCGGCGAAGCAGCAGGCCGCCGAAGCGAACCTCGCCACCTTCACGAGCGCGCGCGAGGCCAGGGACGTGGACGTCGCCATCGAGGCCGTCACGGAGAACGAGGACCTCAAGCGCCGCATCTTCCTGGAGCTGGATGAGGTGGTGCGGCCCGGCGGCATCCTCGCCACCAACACGTCCTCCATCCCCATCACCCGCATCGCCGCGGCCACGAAGCGCCCCGAGTCCGTCATCGGCATGCACTTCATGAACCCGGTGCCGGTGATGCAGCTGGTGGAGCTGATCCGCGGCGCGGCCACCAGCGACGAGACGTACACCACCATCCGCGCCATGGCCGAGCGCATGGGCAAGACGACGGTGGTCTCCAAGGACTACCCGGGCTTCATCGTCAACCGCATCCTCATCCCCATGCTCAACGAGGCCTGCTTCGCGCTGATGGAGGGCCTGGGCACGGCGGAGGACATCGACACAGCGATGAAGCTGGGCACCAACCAGCCCATGGGCCCGCTCCAGCTGGCGGACTTCATCGGCCTGGACACGGTGCTCTACATCGCCGAGGTGCTGCACAAGGGCCTGGGTGACTCCAAGTACCGCCCGGCGCCGCTCCTGCGTCAGTACGTGGACGCCGGCTGGTACGGCAAGAAGTCCGGCCGCGGCTTCTACAAGTACTAGCCCCCACACCCGGAGCCCGCACGCACATGGACTACCAGAACATCAAGTTCGAGAAGGACGGCGCGCTCGCCATCCTCACCGTGGATCGCCCCAAGGCGCTCAACGCGCTCAACAGCGCCACGTTCCACGAGATGGAGCACGCGCTCGACTCGCTGAAGGAGGACACCCGCGCCCTCATCGTCACGGGCGGCGGGGACAAGGCCTTCGTGGCGGGCGCGGACATCGCGGAGATGGCCACCATCAGCGCCGCGCAGGCGCGCGAGTTCTCCGCCCTGGGCCACCGCGTCTTCGAGCACCTGGAGAACCTGCCCATCCCCACCATCGCGGCCGTGAACGGCTTCGCGCTGGGCGGCGGCCTGGAGCTGGCCCTCGGCTGCGACCTCATCTACGCGTCGGAGAAGGCCAGGCTGGGCGTGCCGGAAGTGACCCTGGGCGTCATCCCCGGCTTCGGCGGCACCCAGCGCCTGGCGCGCCTGCTGGGCCGCGCCCGCGCCAAGGAGCTGCTCTTCACCGCGGACCGCCTGGACGCCGCCAAGGCCAAGGAGATCGGCCTGGTGCTGGACGTGCTGCCCGCGGACAAGCTGATGGAGCACTGCAAGGCGGTGGCCGCGAAGATCCTGAAGAACGGCCCGCTCGCGGTGGCCCAGGCCAAGCGCGTGGTGGAGTACGGCGCGGATCAGGACCTGCGCGCCGCCAACGAGCTGGAGCGCCAGGGCTTCGCGGTCCTCTTCGGTTCGGAGGACCAGCGCGAGGGCATGGCCGCGTTCCTGGGCAAGCGCCCGGCCCACTTCCAGGGCAAGTGACGTGAAGCCCGCGGTCGCGGCCGGGAGCCTGCTGTGCTTCCTGGCCGCGCCGCCGGCCCAGGCGGAGGAGGGGCCCGCGCGGGAGCCCCGCGCCCCGGCCCTGGTGTCCTGGAAGCGCACGCTGTGTCTCTACACGCTGTGCTTCCTGGAGCCCGCCCTCCCGGACCTCCGCCGCGAGTGGGGCGACGGCGCCCGCTGGGTGCTGTCCTGGCCCATCCACCCGTGGGCCAGCCCGCCGCTGGACATCCCCGGCCCCACGCTCATCCTGTCGCCCTTCGTGGAGCCCCAGCTCCGACTGCGGCCGTCCACCTTCCGCCTGCTCGCCGGGGGGCGCGTGTACGCCTTCCCGGACGCGTCCCGCCTCGGCGTCCTGGCCGAGGGAGCGGGCGTGTGGGGCGGGGACGGGAAGGGCGGGGTGGCCGGGGTGGGGCTCACCTACGACCTGATTGAGCGGCACCGGGACACCCAACCCTGGACGGTGTCGGTGGTGGTGCGCAGGGCCTGGACGGACGCGGGGGCTCGCACGGACGTGTCCTTCGACGTGGCGGTGCCGCTGGCGATGTTCTTGGGGACCCGGATTCCTGCTCCCGAGGGTGGAGGGGCGTCTTCGGAGTAGCCCCGGGGCGGACCCCGTACTATGGGAGGTCCACCATGAACTTCGAGCTGACCGACATCCAGCGCGAGATCCAGCGGCTGTGCCGCGAGTTCGCCGCCAAGGAACTCATCCCCAACGCCCGCAAGTGGGACGAACAGCACGCCTGGCCCACGGACGCGGTGAAGAAGCTGGCGGAGCTGTCGCTCCTGGGCATCGCGGTGCCGGAGGAGTGGGGCGGCGCGGGCCTGGACAACGTCTGCTACGCGCTCGCGATGGAGGAGATCTCCCGCGGCTGCGCGTCCACGGGCGTCATCATGAGCGTGAACAACTCGCTCTACTGCGACCCGGTGAACAAGTTCGGCACCCCCGAGCAGAAGGAGCAGTTCCTCAAGCCCTTCGCCAGCGGTCAGAAGATCGGCTGCTTCGGCCTGACGGAGCCCGAGGCCGGCAGCGACGCCGCCGCCCAGAAGACCATCGCCGTGAAGCGCGGCGACGAGTACATCATCAACGGCTCCAAGAACTGGATCACCAACGGCCCCAAGGCCGACGCCATCGTCCTCATCACGATGACGAACAAGGAAGCGGGCAACAAGGGCATCACCGCGTTCCTCGTGCCCACCGACACGCCGGGGTTCATCCGCGCGGAGCCGGACAAGAAGATGGGCATCAGCGCCGCCTGGTCCTGCTCCATGTTCTTCGAGGACATGCGCGTGCCGGAGAAGTACCGCCTGGGCAAGGAGGGCGAGGGCTTCAAGGTCGCCATGTCCACGCTCGACGGCGGCCGCATCGGCATCGCGTCCCAGGCGCTGGGCATCGCGCGCGCGGCCTTCGAGGAGGCGGTGCGCTACTCGGGCGAGCGCAAGACGTTCGGCAAGCCCATCCGCGACCACCAGGCCATCCAGTTCATGATCGCGGACATGGCCATGGAGATCGACGCGGCCCGCCTGCTCGTCTGGCGCGCGGCGCTGATGAAGGACAAGGGCGTGCGCCACTCCCAGGAGAGCGCCATGGCCAAGCTCTACGCCAGCGAGATGGCCAGCCGCGTGGCCAACAAGGCCCTGCAGATCCACGGCGGCATGGGCTACAGCAAGGAGATGGACGCCGAGCGCCACGTGCGCGACGCGCGCATCACCGAAATCTACGAGGGGACGAGCGAGATCCAGCGCATCGTCATCTCCGCCAACCTGCTGAAGGAGTAGTCACCCGGTCATGAAGCGCGCGCTCCTCCCCGTGCTGTTCCTGTCCCTGGGCCTGGCGGCTCCGCTGGCGCTCGCCCAGGGCACGTCGAAGAAGAAGGCCGCGACGACGCCCGCTCCGGCCACGGCCCCGGCGACGACGCCCGCCCCCGCGAAGCACGACGGGCTGGACGTCAGCAAGCTGCCCTTCACCCCGGACTCCATCCGCCAGGTGATGGCCTACCACATGCCTCGGATCCAGGAGTGCTACGAGGACCACATGGTGGAGAAGGACAAGAAGGTGGAGGGGCTGCTGAGGACCACCTTCACCATCACCGCCGAAGGCACCGTGCGCAGCGCGAAGATCGACAAGCACGGCAGCACGCTGAAGGACGCGGGCCTCAACGACTGCGTGGTGTCCGTCCTGTCGTCCATGGACTTCCCCAAGCCCCCGGACGGCCGCGACCACCCCATCGAGTACCCGTTCAACCTCAAGGCCATCGAGTAGCAGGACACCCGCGCCCGTGAACTTCGACCTCA
Organism: Pseudomonadota bacterium; assembly: GCA_023424585.1. Classification (GTDB taxonomy): domain Bacteria; phylum Myxococcota; class Myxococcia; order Myxococcales; family Myxococcaceae; genus Corallococcus. The sequence goes on along the minus strand of JAFADT010000156.1, from coordinate 28,839 downwards.
CCGAGACCCAGACGCTCATCCGCGACACCGCGCGCAAGTTCGCCCGCGAGCGCGTGGCCCCGCATGCCCGCGCGGCGGACCACGAGGAGCGCTTCGACCCGGAAGTCTTCAAGGCCCTGGCCGAGGTGGGCCTCCTGGGCGTGAACCTGCCGGCCAGGTACGGCGGCGCCGAGGCCGGCGTCGTGTCCTACGCGCTGGCCATGATGGAGATGGCCGCCGCGGACGCCTCCGTGTCCGTGGCCATGGCCGTCACCAACATGTGCGGGGAGCTCATCCACGCGGCCGGCACCGACGCGCAGCGGGAGCGGTTCGTCACGAAGATCACCTCCGGTGAGGCCATCGTCGGCGCGTTCGCCCTGAGCGAGCCGCACGCGGGCTCCGACCCGGGCGCCATGCGCACCACCGCCGTGAAGCGCGGCGACGTGTACGTGCTCAACGGCAGCAAGCAGTGGATCACCTCCGGCGCCTACGCGGGCGTCATCGTCGTGTGGGCCCGCACGGGCCAGGCCGGCAACAAGGGCCTGTCCTGCTTCATCGTGGAGGGCGGCGCCAGGGGCCTCCACGTGGGCAGGCACGAGGACAAGATGGGCCTGCGCGCGTCCAACACCGTGGGGCTCACCTTCGAGGACTGCGAGGTGCCGGCGGAGAACCTCCTGGGCAAGGAGGGCGACGGGTTCCGCCTGGCCATGATGGCGCTGGACGGCGGGCGCATCGGCATCGCGGCGCAGGCGTGCGGCACCGGCCGCGCCGCGCTGGAGGCGGCCGTGGCCTACACCAAGGACCGCAAGGCCTTTGGCCAGGCCGTGGCGGACCTCCAGGCCCCGCGCTTCATGATGGCGGACATGCGCACCCAGCTGGACGCGGCCGAGCTGCTCACCCTGCGCGCCGCCGCCCTCAAGGAGTCCGGCCAGCCGTTCACCCGCGAGGCCTCCATGGCCAAGCTGTTCGCCAGCGAGATGAGCAACAAGGTGGCGGACAAGGCCGTGCAGCTGCACGGGGGCTACGGTTACATCGACGAGTTCCCGGTCGAGCGTTACTTCCGGGACGCCCGCGTCCAGACCATCTACGAGGGCACCAGCGAGGTGCAGCGGATGGTCATCGCCCGCGAGACGTTCCGGCGGGAGGGGTAGGAGTCGGGGGAGGAGTGCTCCGCCTGTCCTACATGGGGCGGGCGGGCAGGGGGGCCTGGCGGGGGGCGGCGTGCAGCCCCGGTCGGGCGTTCATAGAACACGGATCACCACATGGCGCGGTGCACCGCTTGACTCCTGGAAACTCCGGTGTCTAGGGTGCGCGGCTTCCAACCAGCCTTGCGTCCCCATTTGGGGGACACCCGCGGTTTCCCGTCGCTCCCCGCAGGCGGCCGCGCACCCATTCAAACAGGGGGCAGCTGTACCGTTCCAAGGACTTCCCATTCATGCAGCAGAACGTGAACCAGCAGATCGACGGCGGTGACGAAGACTTCGCGGCGATGTTCGAGGCCTCGCTCAAGGAGCGTGGCGGCGACGGAATCCTGAAGGAAGGCGAGATCGTCAAGGGCACGGTCGTGCAGGTGACGAAGGATTTCGCGATCGTGGACATCGGCTACAAGTCCGAGGGTCAGGTCCCGATCTCCGAGTTCACCAATCCCCGCGGGGAAGTCACCGTGAAGTCCGGTGACCCCGTCGAGGTCCTCCTGGAGAGCCGCGAGAACGACACCGGCATGGTCGTCCTCTCCAAGGAGAAGGCCGACAAGATGCGCATCTGGGACGAGATCTCCGCCGCCTGCGAGCGTGATGAGATCGTCAAGGGCACCATCGTCGGTCGCGTGAAGGGCGGCCTCTCCGTCGACATCGGCGTGAAGGCGTTCCTGCCCGGCAGCCAGGTGGACATCCGCCCGGTTCGCAACCTTGACCAGTACATCTCGAAGGAATTCGAGTTCAAGGTCATCAAGTTCAACAAGAAGCGCGGCAACATCGTCCTCTCTCGCCGCGTGCTGCTGGAGAAGCAGCGCGAGGAGATGAAGAAGGAGACCCTCAAGAACCTCAAGGAGGGTGCGGTCCTCAAGGGCGTGGTCAAGAACCTCACCGACTACGGCGCCTTCATCGACCTCGGCGGCATCGACGGCCTGCTCCACATCACCGACATGTCCTGGGGCCGCATCGGTCACCCCAGCGAGATGTTCAACGTCGGTGACGAGGTGCGCGTCGTCGTCCTCAAGTTCGACCCCGCGCAGGAGCGCGTCAGCCTGGGCCTCAAGCAGATCCAGGAGGACCCGTGGCACCGCGCCGACGAGAAGTACCCCGTCGGCACCCGCGTCGCCGGCAAGGTCGTGTCCATCACGGACTACGGCGCGTTCATCGAGATCGAGCAGGGCGTGGAGGGCCTGGTGCACGTGTCCGAGATGTCCTGGACCAAGCGCCTCAAGCACCCGTCCAAGATCCTGGAGGTCGGCCAGACGGTGGAGGCCGTCGTCCTCGACATCGATCCGAAGGCCAAGCGCATCGCGCTGGGCATGAAGCAGATCGAGCAGAACCCCTGGACGCTGCTCGAGGACAAGTACCCGATCGGCTCCGTCATCAAGGGCCAGATCCGCAACGTCACCGACTTCGGCGTGTTCGTCGGCGTCGAGGAGGGCGTGGACGGCCTGGTGCACGTGTCCGACATCTCCTGGACCCAGCGCATCAAGCACCCGGGCGAGATGTTCAAGAAGGGCGACGAGGTCGAGGCGGTGGTCCTCAACATCGACGTCGAGAACGAGCGCTTCAGCCTGGGCATCAAGCAGCTCCAGCCGGACCCCTGGGAGACGCTGTCCGAGCGCCTGCCGGTGGGCAGCCGCGTGAAGGGCAAGGTCACCAAGGTCACCGACTTCGGCGCGTTCGTGGAGATCGAGCCGGGCATCGAGGGCCTCGTCCACGTCTCCGAGCTGAAGGAGGAGCGCGTGGAGAACCCCCGCGACGTGGTGCAGGAGGGCCAGGAGGTCGAGGTCAAGCTCATCGACATCAACACCCCGGACCGCAAGGTGGCGCTGTCCATCAAGGCGCTCATCGGCGAGGGCGAGGACTACCGCGAGTACCTGCGCAAGCAGGCCGAGGGGTCCAAGGCCCGCCTGGGCGACGTGATGGCCTCCAAGCTGAAGAAGTAATCAGCCCAACGTCCTGACGTGAATAGCGGCCGGGTTCCCCGCGGGGAGCCCGGCCGTTTCCATTTGATTCGCCGGAAAGCGCCCGTGATAAGTCCCTCCCGGCGCTTTTTCCCTTCTCCAGACGGTTCCCTCTCCAGGAGGCAATTCCATGGCTCGTGAAGTCGTCATCGTGGGCGCGGCCCGTACCCCTATCGGCTCCTTCCAGGGAGCGCTGTCCAAGCTCACCGCGCCCCAGCTGGGTGCCATCGCCATCAAGGCGGCGCTGGAGCGCGCGGGCGTGAAGCCGGAGGCCGTGCAGGAGGTCATCATGGGCTGCGTCCTCCAGGCGGGCGTGGGCCAGGCCCCGGCGCGCCAGGCGGCCCTCTTCGCCGGCCTCCCGGACACCGTGCCGGCCGTCACCCTGAACAAGGTCTGTGGCTCCGGCCTGAAGACGGTGATCGCCGCGGCGCAGGCCATCGCGCTGGGCGACGCGGACGTCGTCGTCGCGGGCGGCATGGAGTCCATGTCCAACGCGCCCTACCTGAGCCACACCATGCGCGGCGGCGCCCGCATGGGGAACGTGGAGTTCAAGGACGCGATGATCAACGACGGCCTCTGGGACGTGTACGGCAACGTCCACATGGGCATCTGTGCCGAGGAGTGCGCCACCTCGCAGAACATCAGCCGCGCGCAGCAGGACGAGTTCGCGCTGGAGTCCACGCGCCGCGCCATCCAGTCCCAGAAGGAGGGCCTGTTCGCCGCGGAGATCGTCCCCGTGCAGATCCCCGGCAAGAAGCCGGATGAGTTCACCACCGTCTCCGAGGACGAGGGCCCCAAGAACGCCAAGCCGGACAAGATCCCGGGCCTGAAGCCGGTGTTCAAGAAGGACGGCACGGTGACGGCCGCCAATGCGTCCTCCATCAACGACGGCGCCGCGGCCGTGGTGCTGATGAGCGAGGAGCGGGCGAAGGCGGAGGGCCGCACCATCCTGGGCCGCATCAAGGGCTACGCGCAGGCCGCCCGCAAGCCGGTGGAGTTCACCATCGCGCCGGCGGACGCCATCAACGCGCTGCTCAAGAAGCAGAACGTGACGGTCAAGGACGTGGACCTCTGGGAGATCAACGAGGCCTTCTCCGTGGTGTCCATCGCCAACAACCGCCTGCTCGGCCTGGATCCCGCCAGGGTGAACGTGCGCGGCGGCGCGGTGGTGCTCGGCCACCCCATTGGCGCGTCCGGCACGCGCGTGCTCGTCACGCTGCTCCAGACGATGAAGGACCAGAACAAGAAGCGCGGCGTGGCGTCGCTCTGCATCGGCGGCGGCGAAGGCATCGCGCTGATGGTCGAGCGCTAAAGGACACCGCCCGCATGAACAAGGTCTACGCGAGCGCGGATGAGGCGGTCGCCGACATCCCGGACAACATCACCCTGATGAGTGGTGGGTTCGGGCTGTGCGGCAACCCCGAGAACCTCATCACGGCCCTGCACAAGAAGAACGTGAGGGGCCTCACCATCATCTCCAACAACTGCGGCACCACGGAGCTGGGGCTGGGCATCCTCCTGCAGAACAAGCAGGTGAAGAAGATGGTCGCCAGCTACGTGGGGGAGAACAAGGAGTTCGAGCGGCAGTTCCTCTCCGGCGAGCTGGAGGTGGAGCTGAACCCGCAGGGCACGCTCGCGGAGCGCATCCGCGCCGGGGGCTGCGGCATCGGCGGGTTCTTCACGCCGACGGGCGCGGGCACCCAGGTGGCGGAGGGCAAGGAGACGCGCGTCATCGACGGGCGGCTCCACGTGCTGGAGACGCCGCTCAAGGCCGACTTCGCCATCGTCCACGCCTGGAAGGCGGACACCTGGGGCAACCTGGTGTTCCACAAGACGGCGCGGAACTTCACGCCCATGATGTGCATGGCCGCGAAGGTCACCATCGTGGAGGCGGAGCACATCGTGCAGCCGGGGGAGATCGACCCGGATCAGGTGCACATCCCGAGCATCTTCGTGCACCGCATCGTGCAGGCGCAGAACCTCCAGAAGTGGATCGAGCGGCGGACCGTCCGCAAGAAGGCGTCCTGAGCCATGCCCCTGACCCGTGAACAGATCGCGCAGCGCATCGCCCAGGAGCTGAAGGACGGCTTCTACGTGAACCTGGGCATCGGCATCCCCACGCTGGTCCCCAACTACATCCCGCCCGGGGTGGAGGTGGTGCTCCAGTCGGAGAACGGCCTGCTCGGCATCGGGCCGTACCCGGAGGAGGGGAGCGAGGACCCGGACCTCATCAACGCCGGCAAGGAGACGGTGACGGTGGTGAAGGGCTCCGCCTTCTTCGACTCGGCGCTGTCCTTCGGGATGATCCGCGGCGGCCACATCGACCTGGCCGTGCTGGGCGCCATGGAGGTCAGCGAAGAGGGTGACCTGGCCAACTGGATGATCCCCGGCAAGATGGTGAAGGGCATGGGCGGCGCCATGGACCTGGCCGTCGGGGCCAAGCGCATCTACGTGGCCATGGAGCACGCCAACAAGGACGGGCAGCCCAAGATCCTGAAGAAGTGCTCGCTGCCGCTGACCGGCCTCAAGTGCGTGCACCACATCGTCACGGACCACGCGTTCCTCGACGTGACGCCGGAGGGCCTGGTCCTCCGGGAGCTGGCGCCCGGACTGACGGTGGAGCGGGTGCAGCAGCTCACCGAGCCCAGGCTGAAGGTCGCGCCCGACCTGCGCGAGATGAAATTCCCTGCCTGACGTAGGGTGCTAGGGTGTGCCTCCGTCTCTCGCCACTGTCTGGCGGCGGGACGGAGGCCCCCATCCCCGGGGCGCGGAGCACGTCATGGCCGACACTTCGGAGAAGCCCGTCCCCGCGCCTCGCGCGCACCGCATCGATCACGAGCTGCCCGTGGCGTACCGCACGGTGTCGGGCTTCGTGACGGACTGGGCGGTGAACCTGTCGCGCGGCGGCATCTACATCAACACCCCGCAGCCGCTGCCGGTGGGCACGGTGGTGCGCCTGCTGGTGTCGCTGCCGGGCGCCAGCTTCCCGGTGGACCTGTCCGGGAAGGTGACCCGCACCAACCCCCAGGGGACGCCGGGGCACGAGGTGCCGGGGATGGCGGTGGAGTTCCTGGACGTTGACGACGAGAAGCGGTCGCGCATCGAAGCGTTCGTGGAGCGCCTGCGGGAAGCCCTGCCGGCGGACGAGCGTGGCAGCGCGACCCGGAAGTAGGGCGGCCCCACCCAGGCGGCCCCCGCGAGTGCGCCTGCGATGACGACGCTGCCCGAAGCCCCCATTGAACTGACCATCGAGCGGCTGGGCCAGCTGGGCGAAGGCGTGGCCCAGTGGCAGGGGCGCACCGTCTTCGTGCCCGGCGCCTTCCCCGGCGACACCGTGCGCGTCCTCCTGGAGGCCCAGGGCAAGGTGCTGCGCGGCCACCTGGGCCAGGTGCTGACGGACGGGGCGGCGCGCGTGTCGTCGCGCTGCGTGCGCTCGGACGCGTGCGGCGGCTGTGACTGGCTGGAGCTGTCCGTCCCGGCGCAGCGGTCCGCGAAGCAGGAGATCGTCCTGTCCACGCTGGAGCACCTGGGCCACCTGAAGCGCTCGGACTTCGCCGTGCGGCCGTTGATGGTGGCGCCCCGGGACTGGGGCTACCGCCGCCGCGCGGTGCTGCACGGGGCGGGCAAGGGGGCGCTCGGCTACTTCGGCCGGCGCACGCACGAGCGCGTCCCCGTGGACGTCTGCCCCGCGCTCACGCCGGCGCTCACGGCGCTGCCCGGGAGGCTGGCCCCGCTGCTCAAGCCGCTGGCCAGGGACACGGAGGAGGTGCTGCTGCTGGCCGAGGGCGACAAGGCCGCGTTCGCGGTGAACCTCAGCGGCCCGGTGACCTCGCGACACCTGGAGGCGGCGGAGGCCGCGGTGCGGGCGCTGCGGCTGGAGGGCGCGGTGCTGGTGCCCAGGGAGGGCTCGGCGCGGCTCGTTGGCCGGCCGGTGCTGCGCTCGCTGTCCCCGCTGCGCCCGGAGGTGCCGGTGTACCTGCGGCCGGACGCGTTCGCCCAGGCGCACGCGGAGGCCAACGTGGGGCTCGTCACGGCGGCCCTGTACGAGCTGGGCGCGCGGGAGACGGACTCCGTGCTGGAGCTGTACTCCGGCAACGGCAACTTCACGTTCCCCCTGGCGGGGACGGCCGGGGCGGTGCTGGGGGTGGAGTCGTCTCCGGTGGGCGTGGAGCTGGCGCAGCGGAGCGCTCGCGAGGGTGGGGTGGCCAACGTGCGCTTCGTCCAGGGCGACGCGCGCAAGGTGTGCGACGGGCTGGTGGCGGAGGGGCGCTCGTTCGACCTGTGCCTCGCGGACCCGCCCCGGGCCGGGGCCCCGGGCCTGGCGAAGTGGCTGCGCGCGCTGAGCGTGCGCCGGGTCGTCTACGTGGCGTGCGACCCGGCCTCGCTGGCGCGCGACGCGGCGGGGCTGGTGGAGGCCGGTTACAAGCCGGTGGCGCTCCAGGTGGTGGACATGTTCCCGCAGACGCACCACGTGGAAGCGGTGATGTCCTTCGAACGGGGAGCCTGACGCGCCATGGACGCCCGCATCGTCGAGTTCGCTGAAGTCCTCCGCCAGAACGGCGTGCGCGTCAGCACGTCCGAGGTGCAGGACGCCCTGCGCGCCACCGCGGAGGTCGGCGTCCAGGACCGCGCGCTGTTCCGCTCCGTGCTGCGCACCACGCTGGTGAAGCGCGAGCTGGACGTGGACACGTTCCGCCGCGCGTTCGACTTCTTCTTCTCCGGCGCGGCCCGCACGTTCGAGGCCATCGACAAGTCGCTGGCGAAGCAGCTGGAGGAGGAGGGCTACCTGGAAGGCGACCTGTTGAAGATGGTCATCTACCAGATGAACCTGCTGGCGCCGGAGATGTCCCCGCTCGCGCAGGCCCTCCTCGCGGGGGACCGCGCGCGGCTGGCGCAGCTCTTCCGCCAGGCGTCGCTCCAACTGGACCTGGGCCAGTTGGAGAGCCCGCTCCAGACGGGGTTCTTCACGCGGCGCATGCTGGCGGGCGCGGGCATGGAGCGGGCCCGGTCCGACCTCAAGTCGCTGGAGGACGAGCTCAAGGCGCGCGGGCTGCACGCGGAGGGCGTGGAGATCGTCTCGCGCCACGTGGCCGCGGCCATGCGCAAGATCGAGGAGGCCGCGCGCGCGGAGGTGAAGCGCCAGTCCGAGGCGCGCATCCGCCGCCGCACGGACTCCGTCACGGAGAAGGCGCTGCACCTGCTCACGCAGGCGGAGGTGGACCAGATGGAGGCCGCGGTCCGCACGCTGGCGGAGAAGCTCAAGAGCCGGATGATCCGCAAGCAGCGCTCGCACCGGCGCGGGTCGCTCCACGCGCAGCGCACGCTGCGCCGGAACATGCCCTGGGACGGCGTGCCCATGGTGCCCGTGTTCCGCACCCGCCGGCCGGAGCGCCCGGAGCTGGTGGTGCTCTGCGACGTGTCCGACTCCGTGCGCAACGCGTCCCGAATGATGCTGCTGTTCATGCACACGCTCCAGTCGCTGTTCGTGCGCGTGCGCTCGTTCGTCTTCGTGTCCGACGTGGGCGAGGTCACCCCGCTCTTCAAGGACCTGGACGTGAACGAGGCCATCGACGCGGCGACCGCCGGGCGGACCGTGTCCATGAGCTCCAACTCCAACTACGGCCGTGCGCTGGCGGACTTCACGCGCGACCACCTGGGCAGCATCACGCGCCGCACCACCGTGATGATCATCGGCGACGGCCGGAACAACTACAACGCGAGCAACGCCTGGGCCCTGAAGGACCTGAAGCGCAAGGCCAAGCGCGTGCTGTGGATCTGCCCCGAGGAGCGGGGCAACTGGGGCATCGGCGACAGCGAGATGCTCACCTACGAGAAGCACTGCACCCAGGCCGTGGTCGTCAACTCCGTCTCGGACCTGGCCCGCATCGCGGAGCAGCTCGTCCCCGCCTGAAACAACCCCTTCCCCCACACAGGAGCCCCCATGGCCCCGTCCTTCTTCGACGACTACCAGGACGTCCCCAACGTGGAGACCGGTCTGGACCTCGACGCCGCCGACGACCGCACGCTGCGCATGGCGTCACGGCCGGTGGACAGCGCGCTGCTCGACCAGCTGGTTCGCTACCAGGAGACCTTCCTGGCGCACGTGGAGGCGGACGCGGCCCCGGAGGCCATGGCCCGCGCGTCCAAGGCGGCGCTGGAGGCCAGCGGCCTGGACGTGAAGGCGGCCGAGTGGGGGAGCGCCATCCTCCGGGCCTTCGGCGGGCGGCGGTGGACCGTGCAGCGGCTGCGCTCGAAGCTGACGGAGCTGGCGTCCCGCTCCGGGCCGGAGGTGGACGCGGTGAGGAAGCGCGTCCAGGACGAGCTGGTGAACCAGGAGCAGGAGACGGACGCCCTGGGCCGGCGGTACGGCGCGGAGACGGTGGCCCTGCTCCGCGAGCGCGAGGCCCAGCTGCTGGGGCTGCACACCCGGCTCACGAAGGTGCTCATCCGGGGATGAGCCGGCGTGTCCGCCCGGTTGCATTCCGCGTCCGGGCGTTCCATAACGGCCCGTTTTCCTTCAAGGCCTACCCATGAAGCGCTACTTCATCCACACCTTCGGCTGCCAGATGAACGTCAACGACTCGCTCCGCATGAGCGAGGCGTTGACGAAGATGTCCTACGTGCCCACGCCGGAGCCGGACAACGCGGACCTCATCATCCTCAACACCTGCTCCATCCGGGAGAAGGCCGAGGACAAGATGCTCTCCGCGCTGGGGCGCTACCGCGCCGTGAAGGCCAGCCGCGGCGCCATCCTGGGCGTGGGCGGCTGCGTGGCCCAGCAGGAGAAGGACAAGCTGCTGAAGAAGGTGCCCTACCTGGACTTCGTCTTCGGCCCGGACAACATCGCGAAGCTGCCGGAGGTGATCGCCCGCGTGCAGGACTCGCGCGAGCGCGTGGTGGAGACGGCCTTCGTGGACTCCGAGGAGTACGTCTTCCCGCGCGCGGACGCGGAGACGTCCCGCGGCAAGGTGACCGAGTTCGTCACCGTGATGAAGGGCTGCGACAACGTCTGCTCCTTCTGCATCGTCCCGCACACCCGTGGCCGCGAGGTGAGCCGCAACTTCCCGGACGTGCTCACCGAGGTCGCGGACCTGGCGGGCGTGGGCGTGCGCGAGGTCACGCTCATCGGCCAGAACGTCAATTCGTACCAGGGCGGCATCAGCTTCGCGCAGCTGCTGCTGCGCACCGCGGAGGTGCCGGGCATCGAGCGCGTGCGCTTCACCACCAGCCACCCGCATGACCTGTCGGACGAGCTGATCGAAGCCTTCCGCGTGCAGCCGAAGATCGCCCCGCACTTCCACCTGCCGGTGCAGTGCGGCAGCGACCGCATCCTGAAGATGATGCGCCGCGACTACACCGTCGAGCAGTACATGGAGCGGCTGGAGAAGCTGCGCGCCGCGCGGCCCGGCATCGCCATCACCACGGACATCATCGTGGGCTTCCCCGGTGAGACCGAGGAGGAGTTCGAGATGACGATGCAGCTCACCGAGCGGGTGAAGTACGACAACCAGTTCTCCTTCGTCTACAGCCCGCGCCCCAAGACGGGCGCCGCGCTGCGAGAGAAGGACTGGGGCCCCATCCCGCATGAGGTGAAGGTGGCCCGGCTGGAGCGCCTCCAGAAGCTCCAGCGGCGCATCAGCGGCGAGTACACCCAGGCGCAGGTGGGGCTGGACGTGGAGGTCCTCGTCGAGGGCCGCTCGCGCTACGACGCCGCCAAGCGCTTCGGCCGCACCCCGGAGAACCGCACCGTGAACTTCGACGGCGATGCTCCGGCGGGCTCCCTCGTGAAGGTGCACGTGGAGCGCGCGACGCCCAACCAGCTCGCGGGCAAGCAGGTGGCGGTGCTCCAGGCCCCCACCGTGGCGCCGCCGCCGGTGGAGCGGCCCTTGCCGTTGCATGTCCCGGCGGAGGCCTGACGCCTTCGCCGTCGTCTCGCCGTCGGAGGTGCACCATGGCGTTGAGGCCGTTTCGCGGGGTCTCCCCCCGCGTCCACCCCAGCTGCTTCGTCGAGGACTCCGCCCAGGTGGTGGGTGACGTGGAGCTGGGCGAGGACTCGTCCATCTGGTTCAACTCGGTGCTGCGCGGGGACGTGAACTCCATCCGCATCGGCAAGCGCACCAACATCCAGGACCTCACCATGGTGCACGTCACCAGCCAGGGGGACGCCACCACGGTGGGCGACGACTGCACGGTGGGCCACCGGGTCATCCTCCACGGGTGCCTCGTGGGCCACCGGGTGCTGGTGGGCATGGGCGCCATCCTGATGGACGGCGTGGAGGTGGGGGACGACTGCATCATCGGCGCCGGCACGCTGCTGACGCCCGGGACGAAGATTCCCCCGGGGACGCTGGTGGTGGGCTCGCCCGGCAAGGTGAAGCGCCCCCTCCACGACGGCGAGCGCGAGTTCCTGGTCCAGTCCGCCCTCCACTACGTGCACGTCGCCGCGGAGCACCGCTCCAGCCGCTGACGCGGCCGCATTGTGCGTGTTAGGAACACCCCCATGGCGCTCGCCCCCGAGACGACCCTGAAGGCCTGTCCGCTCTTCAAGGGCTTCACCGACACCGGCATCTCCATCTTCGCGGCGGCGGCCGTGTCACGGGCCTTCCCCAAGGGGACGGCGCTGTTCGCCGAGGGCAAACCCGGGGACTCGCTGCTGATCGTCGGCGAGGGCACCGTGCGGCTGAGCGCCCGGAGCCCCTCGGGCGAGGACGTGCCCCTGGGCGAGGTGACCGTCGGCGAACCCCTGGGCGAGCTGGCGCTCGTGCAGAAGGGAGAGCGGCTGTGCTCGGCCACCGCGCAGACGGACGTGATGGCGCTGGAGATCCGCGCGGCGGACTTCCAGAAGCTGCTCGCGCAGAAGCCGCAGGCCTGCATCAAGCTGCTGATGGGCATCGTGAGCCACTTCGGCGCGAAGGCCCGGGACAACCGGGACATGCTGCGCACGCTGGTGGCGCGGGCCCCGGGCACCTGAAGCTCTGTCGGACAGGTCGCGCGGTGCTCCTACCGGAGCGCGATGAGTCCTGCCTCCCGCACCCGAGGTGGTTACAGTGCCCGTCGGGAGTCCCCCGGGCGTCCGGGCTGTCACACACCGTGGGCATGGGTAGGCAGAAGGCCGAGCGCTTTCGTGATGGGGCGCGGCCACTTGAGGTGGGAAGCTGGGCGGCCGGAGTTTTCAAGTGCCGCACCCGGTTGATGGCTGGGTGATGGATGGGCCGGCCCGGGTGATTGCCGAGCGGTCCTTCGGGAAGTGATTGGACGGAACGACGCGTGGAAGAACTGCTCACCAACCTGCTCGGTAACTCCCAGGGCCTCTTCGCCTACCTGACTGTGTTCGCCGTCCTGGTGGCGTGCGGGCTGGGCGTGCCGCTACCGGAGGACATCTCGCTCATCCTCGGTGGATTCCTGGCGCACAAGGGCGCGGCACACCTGCCGGTGATGATGGCGGTGGGGTTCTTCGGCATCCTGGTGGGCGACAGCCTCATCTACATGGCGGGGCGCCGGCTGGGGACGAAGCTGGGGCGCGACCCGGGGGCGAAGGGCGGAGGGTTCTTCTCGAAGATCGTCACGCCGGAGAAGCGGGCGAAGGTGGAGTCGCTCTTCGTCACGCACGGCCAGAAGATCGTGATGATCGCCCGCTTCATGCCGGGCGTGCGCGCGGTGACGTACTTCACGGCGGGCTCCGTGCACATGCCGTTCTGGCGCTTCATCCTGTGGGACGGCCTGGCGGCGCTGCTGTCCGCGCCGGTGTTCGTGTGGCTCGGGTTCCACTTCGGTGGCGAGCTGGACATGGTCATCCGCAAGATGAAGGACGGCCAGGTCATGGTGATGGGGACGCTGGCGGTGGTGGCGGTGGCCTACTTCGTGTACCGCCACCGCAAGAACGCGCGGCTCAAGGCCGAGGCCGCCGCCCACGCGCAGCAGGTGACGCCGGTGGCCCTGCCGCCCGTGCCGGAGTCGCTGGAGAACAGCGTGTCGCAGACGCGCGCGCCCAGCCCCAGCGCCTTCTTCGACGTGCCCGCCGACAAGGCGCCCACGTCCGAGCCGGACCTGAACGCGCACAAGTAGCCTCGGCGCGACGGTGCCGCGGTTCACGGACCCCGCCCCCTCCATGGAGGGAGCGGGGTTCTTCGTTGCGGGGCGGGCTCCGGGCTGGCGCCTCCCTTCACGAGGGCGCCAGCCCGGCCGCGGTCACGTCACGCCTTGCCCGTGGGGTGGAGCGCCTTCGTCAGCAGCTCCGCCACGGACCGCACGGTGGGCTCGCGCAGCAGCGTGTGGTGGGTGCCCGGCAGCTCGTGCGCTTCGAACTGCTCGCCCACCAGCGCCGCCCAGCCCCCGTCGATGGGGCGCGTTTCGTCCCGGTCCTCCGCCTGGATGCGCAGCACGCGCTGAGGCATCGCGGGCGGGTGGTAGCGGCGGGCCGCTTCGAGGTGGGCCTCGAAGACGTTGAAGAGGGCCGTGGCGCTCGCGGCGTCCACGCCGGGCGGCAGCGCGCCGGCATGGGCCGCCGCGTCCAGCACCTTCGCGAGCGCCGCTTCGGGCTCCAGCGCCGCCAGGTCCACGTCCAGGTCCGTCAGCGACACGCCCATCAGGTCCTGTGCGAACAGGCCGATCGCCAGCAGGCGGTCCAGGTCCGGCTCCGAGTCCGGCACCGTCTCCGGCACGTACGAGTCGATCATCGCAACCAGCTCCACGGCTTCGCCAGCCTCGCGGAGCTGGTAGGCCATCTCGTAGGCGATGACGCCGCCGAGCGACCAGCCCCCCAGGTGGTACGGGCCGTGAGGCTGGACCCCGCGCACCGCTCGCACGTAGCTGGCGGCCAGGGCCTCCACCGTGTCCAGCGGTTGGTGCTCACCGTCCAGCCCCCGCGCCTGGAGGCCGTAGAAGGGCTGATCCGGGCCCAGCTTCCGCGCGAGCTCCGCGTAGGGCAGCACCGTGCCGCCCACCGGGTGCACGCAGAAGAACGGCGGCGCGCTGCCCGTGCCCTCCTTCTTGAAGGGCACCAACGGCGTGAAGGGCTTCGGCTCCTCCTCCACGCGCTCCCCCAGCAGCGTCGCGAATCCCTCCACGCTGGGGGCCTCGAAGAGGGCGGACAGCGGGAGCTTCCGGCCCGTCTCCCGGTTCACCGCCGCCAGCAGCCGCACGGCCAGCAGCGAGTGCCCGCCCAGTTCGAAGAAGCTGGCGCGCACGTCCACCGTGGGCACCCCCAGCGCCTGGGCCCAGAGGCGCTCGAGCACCGCTTCCCGTTCATCCCTGGGGCCGACCTTCGCTTCGGTGCTCGCGGCCTCGTCCGTTGGGGCGGGCAGCGCCGTGCGGTCCACCTTGCCGTTGGGCGTCAGCGGCAGGACGGGCAGGGCGACGTAGGCCGCCGGCACCATGTAGTCGGGCAGCGACCGCTGGAGGTGGCCTCGGAGCGGAGCGGTGTCCACCTCCGGCGCCACGTAGGCCACCAGCCGCTGCACGCCCGGCACGTCCTCGCGCACGAGCACCCGCGCGTCCCGGATGCCCGGGTGCGCGCGCAGCGCGACCTCAATCTCCGCCGGCTCGATGCGGTAGCCGCGCAGCTTCACCTGGAAGTCCACGCGCCCCATGAAGTCGAGCGTGCCGTCCTGGCTCCAGCGGACCCGGTCTCCCGTGCGGTACAGGCGGGCTCCGGGCTCCGTGCTGAACGGGTGGGGGATGAAGCGCTCCGCCGTGAGGTCCGGGCGGTTCCGGTAGCCTCGCGCCAGGCCCTCGCCCGCGATGAACAGCTCGCCGGGGACGCCCACGGACACGGGGTTCAGGTTCGCGTCCAGGACGTACACGCCGACGTTGAGCATCGGCCGGCCGATGACGGGCGTCGGGTGGGCCGTGCTCTGGATGCACTCGGTGGTGGAGGCCACGGTGCCCTCGGTGGGGCCGTAGGCGTTGTAGGCCCTCGTGCGGTGCGTGGCCGCGAGCGTGCGCCACGTCACCTCGTCCATCGCCTCACCGCCGATGAAGCAGATGGACGGCACGTGCGGCTGCTCCAGGAGGCCCGCCTCCAGCAGCAGCTTGAACAGCGACGGCGTGCAGTCCAGCGCGTCGATGCGCCGCTGGTCCACCCACGCGAGCAGCGCCTCCGGATCCTGCCGCACGCCCTCCGGCACGATGCACAGGCAGTGGCCGTCCGCCATCAACAGCAGCTGCGTCACGGACGCGTCGAAGTAGAGGGGCCCGTTGAGGCTCACCCGCATCACCTTGGACACCTGCGCGTAGCAGGCCTCCGTCAACGCACGATGCAGGTGCGCGAGCGAGCGGTGCTGGATCATCACGCCCTTGGGCGTGCCCGTGGAGCCCGACGTGTAGATGACGTACGCCAGGTGCTCCGGCCTCAGGGCCACGCGCGGGTTGCCCGGAGACGACGCGTCGATGCGCCGCGCCTCCTCGTCCAGCCGCACCACGTGCCGCACCGCCGGCTGCCACGCGTCCACGTGCGCCCGGGTCGTCAGCAGCACGGACGCGCCGCTGTTCTCCAGGATGAAGGCCCGGCGTGCCTCGGGCGCCGTGGGGTCGAGCGGCACGTAGGCGCCGCCCGCCTTGAGGATGCCCAGCAGGGCCACGATGGCCTCCGGCGAGCGGTCCAGGCAGAGGGCCACCGGCACGTCCGGGCCCACGCCCAGCGTGCGCAGGTAGTGCGCCAGTTGGTTTGCGCGCACGTTGAGCTGGTGGAACGACACCGTCGTGTCGCCCATCACCACGGCGGGGGCCTTGGGCGTGCGGGTCACCTGCTGCTCGAAGCGCGCGGGGAAGGACAGGTCGCTCTCGTAGGCGGCCGTCTCTCCGCTCCACTCCTCCAGCACCCACTGGCGCTCCTCCGCCGTCAGCAGGGGCAGGGCGTCCAGCGCGGTGTCCGGCTTCGCGACCGCGCCCTCCAGCAGCTGCACCAGGTGCTCCGACAGCCTCCGGGCCGTGGCGGGCTCGAAGAGGTCCGTGGCGTAGGAGAGGACGCCCTCGAAGCCTTGCGTCGACCGGCCCAGCGTCAGCTCCAGGTCGAACTTCGTCGTGGGCAGGTCCACCTCCACCGGGCGCAGCGTCAGGTCCGGCAGGCGGACCTCCGCGTCCGGCACGTTCTGGAGCGCGAACAACGCCTGGACGAGCGGCGTGCGCGACAGGTCGCGCGCGGGCTGCACCGCCTCCACCAGCCGCTCGAAGGGCAGGTCCTGATGCTCGAACGCGCCCAGCGTGGTGGCGCGCACCTGCGCGAGCAGCTCCCGGAACGACGGACGGCCGTCGAGCCGCGCGCGCAGCACCAGCGTGTTCACGAAGAACCCGATGAGGCCCTCCGTCTCCGCGTGGCGCCGGCCCGCGATGGACGTGCCCACCAGCAGGTCCTCCTGGCCGGAGTACCGGTAGAGCAGCGTCTGGAACGCCGCGAGCAGCACCATGAAGGGCGTGGCGCCCTCGGACTGGGCCAGGGCCTCCACGGCCTCGCTCAGGGCCGGGGACAGGCGCACCGGGAACGTCGCGCCGCTGGCGGACCGCTGGGGCGGACGGGGCTTGTCCGTGAGCAGCGCCAGCACCTGCGGGGCGCCGGCGAGCTGCTGCTTCCACCACTGGAGCTGCGCGTCCAGGACCTCGCCCTGGAACCAGCCGCGCTGCCAGACCGCGAAGTCCGCGTACTGCACCGGCAGCGGGGCCAGCGGTGAGGGCTGGCCCTGACGGAAGGCCTCGTACAGCGCGGTGACCTCGCGCACCAGGATGCCCATGGACCAGCCGTCTCCGATGGCGTGGTGCAGGCACAGGAGCAGGACGTGCTCGTGGGCCCCCAGCGTGAGGAGCGTGAGGCGCGCCAGCGGACCGGCGGCGAGGTCGAAGGGCTTCAGCGCGTCCTCGCTCGCGATCCGCAGGGCCTCCGCCTCCCGCGCGTCGTGGGGGAGCCCCGTCAGGTCCACCACCGACAGGACTCCGGTGGGGGCGGGGTGCACGTGCTGGCGGGGTTCGCCGTCGTGGGACTCGAAGGTGGTGCGCAGCGCTTCATGGCGCTCCACCAGCGCGTCGAAGGCCCGCTGGAGCGCGGGCACGTCCACCGCGCCCGTGAGGCGCAGGGCGGTGGGCATGTTGTAGAGCGCGCTGCCCGGGGCGAGCTGGTCGATGAACCACAGCCGCTGCTGCGCGAACGACAGCGGATGCGGGCCAGGGCCTTCCGCCGGGCGCAGCGGCGGCAGGGAGTTCGCTTCCGGCGCGTCCGGCAGGCGCTGGGCGAGCGCCGCCACGGTGGGGGACTCGAACAGCGCGCGGACGCCCACGTCCACGCCGAACCGTTCGCGGATGCGGGACACCAGCTGCGTGGCCAGCAGCGAGTGGCCGCCCAGTTCGAAGAAGTGGTCGTTGCGGCCCACGACGGGGATGTTCAGCAGCTCCTCCCACAGCGAGGCCAGGACCACCTCCGCGGGCGTCGCCGGGGCCTCATACGTGTGCGCGGCGCGCAGCTGCACCTCCGGAGAGGGCAGCGCCTTGCGATCCAGCTTGCCGTTGGGCGTGAGGGGCAGGGCGGGCAGGGTGACGTAGGCCGCCGGCACCATGTACTCCGGCAGGTGCCGGCGCAGGTGTTCGCGCAGCACCTCCGTGTCGCCGTCCGCCACCACGTAGGCCACGAGCCGCGCGTTGCCCGGGGCGTCCTCGCGCACCAGCGCCACCGCGTCCCGGACGGCCGGGTGCGCGCGCAGCGTGGCTTCGATTTCACCCAGCTCGATGCGGTAGCCGCGCAGCTTCACCTGGAAGTCCAGGCGGCCCATGAACTCCAGCGTGCCGTCCGGCCGCCAGCGGCCCTTGTCGCCCGTGCGGTAGAGGCGCGCGCCGGGCTCCGCGCTGAAGGGATCCGGCATGAAGCGTTCGGCGGTCAGGTCCGGACGGCCCAGGTAGCCGCGCGTGACGCTCTCGCCGGCGAAGCACAGCTCGCCCGGCATGCCGATGGGCACCGGCCGCTGCCGCGCGTCGAGGACATACGCGGTCAGGTTCGCCACCGGCCGGCCGATGAACGGCTCCGTCCGGAGGGTTCCCTGGAGCGCCACGCCCGTCGTGCCGACCGTGCACTCCGTGGGGCCGTAGCCGTTGAAGGCCCGCGTGCGGTCCGTCGCGGCCAGCTTCCGCCACGACTCCGCGTCCAGCGCGTCACCGCCCGTGATGACGAGGGGCGGCACCCAGGCCCGCTCCAGCATCCCGGCCGCCAGCAGCGGCTTGAGCTGCGCGGGCGTGCAGTCGAGCGAGTCGATGCGGTGCTGCTCCAGCCACGTGAGCATCGCCTCCGGCTCCGTGCGCAGCGCGTCCGGGACGACGTAGAGGCAGTGCCCGTCGATGAGCTGCACCACGCGCTCCATCACCGCGTCGAAGTACAGCGGCGCGTTGACGGTGACGCGCTGGCCTGCGGGCTGCCCCGCGTAGAACACGCGGAGGAAGGCCCGGTGCATGTTGAGGATGGCGCGGTGGTGCACCATCACGCCCTTGGGCGCGCCCGTGGAGCCGGACGTATAGAGCACGTAGGCCAGGTGCTCCGGTCCCGCCAGCGCGGGCAGGGGATCGTGGGAGAGGGCCGCCAGTCCGGGCTGCTCCACGTCCAGCCACACCTCCTGGACGCCATAGGGGTTCCAGTCCCCGCACGCGGCTTCCGTCGTGACGAGCACGGCCGCGCCGCAGTCGCGCAGCACGAAGTCCCTGCGCGCCGCCGGGGCTCCGGGGTCCAGCGGCACGAAGGCGCCGCCGGCCTTGAGCACCGCCAGCAGCGCGACGAGGGCCTCCACCGACCGCTCCAGGCACAGGGCCACCCGCACCTCCGGGCCCACCCCCATGGAGCGCAGCCGCCACGCGAGCTGGTTCGCCCGCGTGTCGAGCTGCCGGTACGTCAGCGTCGTCTCGCCGAACACGACGGCCGGGGCGTCCGGGGTGCGCGCCACCTGCCGCTCGATGAGGCCGTGCAGGGTGGCGTCGCGCTCGAAGTCCACCAACTCGCCGCCGCCCATGCGCACCAGCCGCGCCAGCTCCTCTGGCGAGACGAGCGACACGTCCGCCAACGGCAGGTCCGGCGCGTCGCACACGGCATCCAGCAGCCGGCGCAGGTGCGCGAAGAGCCGCTTGATGGTGCTCGCGTCGAAGAGGTCCGCCGCGTAGTGGAAGCGGCCCTCGTAGCCGTCGTGGGTCCGGTTCAGGTCCAGCGCCAGCTCGAACTGCGACGGGGTGTCGCCGTCGAGGTGCGCCGGGCCCACGGAGAGGCCGGGCACCGACAGCTCCGGCACCGGGGCGTTCTGGAGCGCGAACATCGCCTGGAACAGCGGCGTGCGGCCCAGGTCGCGCTCCGGCTGGAGCGCTTCCACCAGGTGCTCGAAGGGCGTGTCCTGGTGCTCGTAGGCGCCCAGGGTGGTGGCGCGCACCTGCGCGAGCAACTCCCGGAACGTCGTCCTCGCGCCGAAGCGGCCTCGCAGCACCAGCATGTTCACGAAGAAGCCGATGAGGCCCTCCGTCTCCGCGTGCCGGCGGTTCGCGATGGGCGAGCCCACCAGCACGTCATCCTGTCCGGACACGCGCGCCAGCACGGCCTGGAACGCCGCGAGCAGCGCCATGAACGGCGTGGCGCCCTCCTGCTGGGCCAGCGCGTCCACGCGCTCGCTCAGGGCCTTGGGCAGGGTCACCCGCACCAGGCCGCCGCGCTGGGAGGCGGTCGCGGTCCTCGGCCGATCCGTGGGCACGTCCAGCACGAAGGGGGCTCCGGCAAGCTGGTGCTTCCACCACTCCACCTGCGCTTGGAGCACGCCGCCCTGGAGCCAGCCACGCTGCCAGACCGCGAAGTCCGCGTACTGCACGGGCAGCTCCGGCAGCTCGGCGGGGCGCCCGCGCTGGTGGGCCTCGTAGAGGGCGGTGAGCTCGCGCACGAGGATGCCCAGCGACCAGCCGTCGGAGACGATGTGGTGCAGGTGCAGCACCAGCACGTGCTCGCGGGCGTCCAGCTTCAGGAGCAGCGCGCGGATCACCGGCCCGTGCGTCAGGTCGAACGGGCGCAGCGTCTCGGCGTGGCCCAGGCGCTGGGCCTCGGCCTGCCTCTCGGCGCGGGCGCCGACGCCCGTCAGGTCCACGGTCTCCAGCGGGACGTGGCCCTCCGCGTGGATGTCCTGCACGGGGCGGCCGCTCTCCATCCGGAACGTCGTCCGCAGGGCTTCATGCCGCGCCATCAGCGCGTCCAGGCCCGCGCTCAGCGCGTCCACGTCCAGATTGCCGGTGAGGCTCAGCGCCAGCGGCATGTTGTAGAGCGGGCTGCCTCGCTCCAGCTGGTCGATGAACCACAGCCGCTGCTGCGCGAAGGACAGCGGGGGCGCGGACGTCCTCGGGACAGGGACCAGCGGCGGTGCCTGGGTGCGGCGCGCGTCCACCAGCCGCTCGGCCAGCGACGCCACCGTGGGGGCCCGGAACAGCTCGCCCAGGGGCAGCTCCACGCCCAGCGACGCGCGGATGCGCGACACCACCTGGGTGGCCAGCAGGGAGTGGCCGCCCAGCTCGAAGAAGTCGCCGTGGATGTCCACGGCGTCCAGGTGCAGCACCTCCGCCCAGATGTCCGCGAGCGCCTTCTCCACCGCGCTTCGCGGCACAGCGGACGTGGCGGGGTCGTCGACACGGGCCTGCGGCGCGGGCAGGGCCTTGCGGTCCACCTTCCCGTTGGCGCCCAGGGGCAGCTTCGCGAGCACCACGATGGCCGACGGCACCATGTAGTCCGGGAGCTGCTTCTGCACGGCGGCGCGCAGCGCGCCCGTGTCGAGGCCTTCGCCTTCACCGCTCGCGACGTAGGCCACCAGGCGCTTGTCGCCAGGCACGTCCTCGCGGACCACGACCACCGCCTCCTGCACGTCCGATGACTGGCGGAGGACGGCTTCGAGCTCCCCCGGCTCCACGCGGTAGCCGCGCAGCTTCACCTGGAAGTCGGTGCGGCCCAGGAACTCCAAGGTCCCGTCGTTCCGCCAGCGCGCGCGGTCACCCGTGTCGTAGAGGCGCGCGCCGGGCTCCTTGGCGAAGGGGTGGGGGATGAAGCGTTCGGCGGTCAGGTCCGGGCGCTGGAGGTAGCCCCAGGCCAGACCGTCTCCGCCGACGTAGAGCGTGCCCGGCACACCCGGTGGCACGGGCTGGAGCGCCGCGTCCAGCACCCACGCCGTGGAGTTCCCCACCGGCCGGCCGATGGGCACCGAGCGGCCCACCGCGTCTCCGGCGCGCAGGGTGTGCGTGGCGGAGAACGTGGTGTTCTCCGTGGGGCCGTAGCCGTTGACGAGCACGGCGCCCGGCGGCAGTCGCTTCAGGTGTTCGCGCACGCGCTCCACGGGCAGCACGTCGCCGCCCGCGAGCACCTGCCTCACCCGGGCCAGCGCGTCGCCCTGGTGCAGCACCATCTGGTCGAAGAGGGCCGCCGTGAGCCACAGCGTGGTGATGCCCTCGCGCCGCAGCAGCGCGCCGGTCTCCTCCAGCGATAGCGCCTGGGGCGGCGCCAGCACCAGCGTCGCTCCGTTCAGGAGCGCGCCCCAGATCTCCAGCGTGGACGCATCGAACGCGATGGGGGCCAGGTGGAGGAAGACCTCCTCGGGGCCGAAGTGGATGAAGTCCGCGCCTCGCACCAGGCGGGTGATGGCCCGGTGGGGGACGCTGACGCCCTTGGGACGGCCGGTGCTTCCCGACGTGAACATCACGTAGGCCAGCGCCTCGGCGCTGGCTGTCAGGTCCAGCGCCGTCTCCGGCTGCCTCGCGAGCTGGGCCTCGTCCGCGTCCAGCAGGACCTGGAGGTCCGTCACCTGGGGCAGCTCGTCCGCCAGCGCCTCCTGGGTGACGAGCACGCTGACGCTCGCCGCCTGGAGCATCCAGGTGATGCGCTCCGTGGGCGTCTTCGCGTCCACCGGCACATACGCCGCGCCCGCCTTGAGGATGCCCAGCAGGCCCGTGATGAGGTCGAACGAGCGCTCCAGGCACACGCCCACGCGGTGCCCGGGCCGCACGCCCTGGCGCCGCAGATGGTGCGCGAGCCGGTTCGACGCGCGGTCCAGCGCCGCGTAGGTGAGCGTCTCCGCGCCCGCCTTCAGCGCGATGGCGTCCGGGGTGCTCGCGGCCTGCTCCGCGAAGAGCGCGGCCACGGACGCATCACGCGGAGAGGCGCGCGCGGTGTCGTTCCACCCGACGAGCAGCCGCTGCCGCTCCGCCTCCGTCAGCCACGGCAGCTGGGACAGCCGCGTGTCCGACGCGCGGAGGGCGGCCTCCAGCAGCACGCGCAGGTGCTCCGCCATTCCGGCCACCGTGGCCGGGTCGAACAGGTCCTGGTTGAAGAGGAGGGCTCCGTCGAAGCCGTCCTGCGTCCGCGCCATCAGGCACTGGAGGTCGAAGAGGAGGGTCTCCGGAACGGTCTCCCGCGTGCGCAGCGTCAGGCCCGGCAGGGACAGCTCCGGCATGGGCGCGTTCTGGAGCGTGAACGTCACCTGGAACAGCGGCGTGCGCCCCAGGTCGCGCTCCGGGTGCAGGACCTCCACCAGCTTCTCGAACGGCAGGTCCTGGTGCTCGTAGGCGCCCAGCGTGGTGGCGCGGACCTCGTCCAGCAGCTCGCGGAAGCGGAGCGTGTCGCGGACCCGCGTGCGCAGCACCACCGTGTTCGCGAAGTAGCCGATGAGGTCCTCGGCCTCCGCGTGGCGGCGGCCCGCGATGGGCGACCCCACGAGCACGTCCTCCTGGCCCGCGTACCGGTGCAGCAGCAGCTGGAAGGCCGCGAGCAGCACCATGAAGGGCGTGGTGGACGTCTGACGCGCGAAAGCCTCCACCGCCTCGCTCAGCTCGCGCGACAGGGGCAGGGGCTGCATGCCGGCCCGGAAGGACGGACGCGCCGGACGCGGATGGTCCGTGGGCAGCTCCAGGTAGGGCGCGGCCCCCTCCAGTTGACCGCGCCAGTACGCCAGCTGCGACTCCAGCACGTCCCCCTGGAGCCAGCCGCGCTGCCAGAGGGCGTGGTCGGCGGCCTGCACCACCAGCTCCGGCAGCGGCGAGGGCTGCTCCGCGGCGAACGCGGTGTAGAGCGTGCCCATCTCGCGCACCAGGACGCCCGTGGACCAGCCGTCGGAGATGATGTGGTGCGTGTTGAGCAGCAACTGGTGCTCGGTGGGGCCCAGCTTCATCAGGAGCCCCCGGAAGAGCGGGCCGTGCTCCAGGTCGAACGGCGTGCGGAGCTCCTCCAGCGCCAGCCGCGACGCCTCCGCCTCTCGGGCCTCCGCGGTCGGCAGCGCGGAGAGGTCCACGTTCCGCAGGGGCATGGGGAAGGGCGGGTGGATGACCTGCGACGGCGTGCCTTCGTGTGAACGGAAGGTCGTGCGCAGCGCTTCGTGCCGGCGCACCAGCTCATCGAACGCCGCGAGCATCACGATGATGTCCAGCGTGCCGTCCAGCGTGAGCAGGCTCGGGAGGCTGTAGGCGTTGCCCGCCGTGCCGAGCTGCTCGATGAACCACAGCCGCTGCTGCGCGAACGACAGGGGCAGCACGTCCGGTCGCTCCACGCGGACCAGCGCCGGGAGCGCCTTGGCCCCTGCCAGGGGCGCTCGGAGCGCGTCGATGCGCTCGGCCAGCGCCGCGACCGTGGGGCCTTCCATCAGGGCGCGCAGGGGCAGCTCCACGCCGAAGTGCGCGCGCACGCGTGACACCAGCTGCGTGGCCAGCAGGGAGTGGCCGCCCAGCTCGAAGAAGCCGTCGTGACGTCCCACCGAGGGGACGCGCAGGACTTCGACCCACAGCGGGACCAGCGCCGCCTCGGTGGGCGTTGCGGGCGGTTCGATGACGCGTTCGGGGACCGGGGCGGCCTCCGGCGCGGGCAGGGCCTTGCGGTCCACCTTGCCGTTGGGCGTCAGGGGCAGGGCGTCCAGCGCGAGGAACGCCGCGGGCACCATGTACTCGGGCAGGTGCTGGCGCAGGTGTTCGCGCAGGGGCGACGTGTCCACCTGGGGCGCGACATACGCGATGAGCCGCTCGTCGTGGACCTGCACCACCGCGTCCCGGATGCCCGGGTGCGCGCGCAGCGAGGCTTCGATCTCTCCCAGCTCGATGCGGTTGCCGCGCAGCTTCACCTGGAAGTCCAGGCGGCCCATGAAGTCGAGCGTGCCGTCCTCGCGCCAGCGGGCCCTGTCGCCCGTGCGGTAGAGGCGCGCGCCGGGCTCCGTGCTGAACGGATCCGGCAGGAAGCGCTCGGCCGTGAGCGCGGGCTGGCGCAGGTAGCCTCGCGCGAGGCCCTCACCCGCGAGGCACAGCTCCCCCGGCGTCCCGATGGGCGCCAGCCGCTGGTGCGCGTCGAGCACGTAGGCGCGCACGTTCGCGATCGGCCGACCGATGACGGGCAGCGGCTGGGGCGCGCCCTGGACGACGCTGACCGTCGCGTCCACGGTGACCTCCGTGGGGCCATAGCCGTTGTAGGCGCGCCCGCGCTTCGTCGCGGCGAGCTGCCGCCACGTCACCTCGTCCATCGCCTCGCCGCCGATGGAGAAGTGCTTGGGGACGTGCGCGCGCTCCAGCAGCCCCGCGGACAGCAGGAGCTTGAGCTGCGATGGCGTGCTGTCGAACACGTCGATGCGCTGATGCTCCAGCCACCCGAGCAGGGCCTCCGGCTCCAGGCGCACGTCGTCCGGGACGATGACCAGGCAGTGGCCGCTCAACAACTGGATCACCTGTTCGACGGACGCGTCGAAGTACAGCGGCGCGTTCAAGGTGACGCGCTGGGCGCTCGGCAGGTTCTCGTAGATGCTCCGCGTCATCGCCTGGTGCAGGTGGAGCACCGAGCGGTGCTGCACCATCACGCCCTTGGGCATGCCGGTGGAGCCCGACGTGTAGATGACATAGGCGAGGTTCCTCGCGCCCGCCACCAGCGGCGGGTTCTCCGAGAACCTGTCCGACGGTCCGACAGGTTCCGCGTCCAGCCGCACCCGGTGGGGCACCTCCGGGCGCCACGCGTCCCACAGCGCTTGCGTCGTCACCAGCACGGACGCACCGCTGTCCTGGAGGACGAACGACTTGCGCGCGGCCGGCGCCCTGGGGTCCAGCGGCACGAAGGCGCCGCCGGCCTTGAGCACAGCCAGGAGCGCGACGATGGCCTCCGCCGAGCGCTCCAGGCACAGGCCCACCGTCACCTCCGGGCCCACGCCCAGCGACCGCAGGTGCCACGCGAGCCGGTTGGCGCGCGCGTTGAGCTGCTGGAAGGACAACGTCGTGTCCCCGAAGACCACGGCGTCCGCGTCCGGCGTCTCCGCGGCCTGCCGTTCGAAGCGCGCGTGCACCGTGGAGTCGCGCTCGAAGTCCAGGGTCTCTCCGAGGCCGGCGCGCAGCAGCCATGCGCGGTCCTCGGACGACACGAGGGACACGTCCGCCAGCCGCGCGCCGGGCCGGGCCAGCTCCTCCAACGCCTGCCGCCACTGCCCCAGGAGCCGCGTGACCGTCCCGGCGGTGAAGCGGTGGGAGTCATGCGTCAGGTGAAGCTGGAGCTTCGTGCCCGGCAGCACCGTGGCCAGCAGCGGGTAGTTCGTCGACTCACCGATGCGCAGGTCCCGCACGTCGAGCGCCGTGGAGCGCCGCAGCAGGGCTTCGTCCAGGGGGTAGTTCTCGAAGACGAGCAGCGACTGGAAGAGCGGCGTGCCTCGCGGCAGCTCGCTCCAGCCCTGGGTGCTGACGAGCGGGGTGTGCTGGTGCTGGAGGATGCCGAGCTGCTGGGCCTGGAGCGCCTGGAGCCAGGGCAGCACGGGCGCGGAGTCATCGGGCAGCGCGATGCGGACGGGCAGCGTCGTGATGAGCATGCCCAGCATGGCCTCCGCCCCCGGAAGCTCCGGAGGGCGCCCCGCCAGGGTGGTGCCGAAGAGCACGTCGCGCGTGTCCGCGTGGCGCGCGAGCACCAACGCCCAGGCCGCCTGCGCCAGCGTGTTGAGCGTCAGCTGGTGCTGGCGCGCGAACGCCTGAAGGTCCGCGGTGCGCTCCTCCGGAAGCTCCAGCCGCGTCTCCACCGGGTGGCTTGCACCGGACGGCCTCGCCCCCGGAGGAAGCTCCCCGGGCAACGGCGTGGGGACGGACAGGCCCGCGAGCTGTCCTCGCCAGAAGACCTCATCGCCCTCCGGGTCCGTCTTGCGCAGCCACGCGATGTAGTCGCGGAACGACGCGCGCGACGCGGGTGGCGGCGCGGTGCGGGTGCGGAGCGCGTCGTAGATCGCGAAGACCTCCTGGAAGAACAGGCCGGTGCTCCAGCCGTCCAGCAGCAGGTGGTGGTGGCTCCAGAGGAAGCGCCAGACCTGCTCCGCCAGCCGCACCGCGGTCACGCGCATCAGCGGCGCCCGCGAGAGGTCCAAGCCGCGCGCACGATCCTCCGTCTCCAGGCGCTCCAGCGCGGCCTGCTGCTCCTGGGCGGACAGGTGACGCCAGTCGTGCTGTTCGAAGGGCAGCTCCACCTTCGCGTGGACGACCTGGAGCGGCGCGTCCAGTCCCTCCCAGACGAACGCGGTGCGCAGGACGGCGTTGCGGTCCACCACCGCCTGCCACGTCTCGCGGAACAGCCCGAGGTCCATGGGCGAGTGGATCGACCAGGCGCTCTGCGTGAAGTAGACGCCGCCGGCCGGGGCGTACAGGGCGTGGAAGAGCATGCCCTGCTGCACCGGGGAGAGGGGGTAGACGTCCTCGACCGTGGGGCCCTGCGCGGCGAGCAGCGCGTCCAACGCGGCCTGGGAGAGCCGGGCCAGCGGGAAGTCGCCGGGCGTCCTGCGGCGCGCGTCGTCGGAGTGACGCTGGGTGATGAGGGTCCGCAGCGCGCGCGTGAAGGCGTGGGCCAGGGACTCGATGGTGGCGGTGTGGTGCCACTCGTCGCTGAAGCCGAAGTCCATCCGCAGCTGGCCGTCCGCCACGAAGCCGTCCACGGCCAGCAGGTGCGCGCGGAGGGCCTGGGGCGCCACCGTGTTGCCGGTGGACTCGGTGCCCAATGAGAAGAGGGTGCTGGCGCCGGTGGAGCCGTCGAGCTGGCCCAGGTAGTTGAAGACCACCTGCGCGGAGGGCAGATCCGCGAGCTGCTCGCGGACCTCCGCGGGCCCCATGAAGCGCAGCAGGCCGAAGCCGATGCCCCGGTCGGGCCACCCGCTCATCGAGTCGCGCACCGCTCGCAGGCAGTCGCCGGGGGAGCCGCCCTCCGGCAGTTGGAGCAGGGCGGGCGCGAGCGACGTGAACCACCCGACGGTGCGAGACACGTCCGCGTCCGCGAAGAGCTCCTCTCGCCCGTGTCCCTCCAGGTCGATGAGCAGGCGCGACCGGCCCGTCCACTCACGCAGCGCCAGGGCGAGGGCGGTCAACAGCACGTCGTTGATCCGCGCGCGCCAGGCGCCCGGCGTCTCCTGGAGCAACAGCCGGGTCTCCTCCGCGTCCAGCCGGACGGTCACGGTGCGGTGCGAACCCGCGATGCCGGGCCCCGAGCCATCCGTGGGCAGCGGGGCCACGTCCCGCCGGGCCTCGTCGAGCCACAGGGGCGTCTGCGCACGCACCGCGTCGGAGAGGGCGTGGGCCTCCATCCTGCGGGCCCAGTCCAGGAACGAGGTCGTCTTGGCCGGAAGTGCGGGCGGCTGGCCCGCGCGCAGGCGCAGGTACGTGGTCTCCAGGTCCTCGACGAGCACCCGCCAGGACACGGCGTCCACCACCAGGTGGTGGAGGATCAGCAGCAGGCGCTGCTCCTGTCCGGCGCCGAAGTGGAAGAGCGCGGCGCGCAGCAACGGCGGCCGGGCCAGCTCGAACGAGGCCTGGAGGCGCTGGGCCTCCTCTTCCAGCCGCGCGGCGCGCACGTCGGCGGGCAGCGCGGACAGGTCCACCTGGAGCAGGGAGACGGGAGCCTCCTCCGGCGCGGCGTCCTGCTGACGCCAGGCGCCGCTGTCATCGCGCACGAAGCGCATGCGCAGGGCGTCGTGGTGGAGCACCAGCGCCTGGAGCGCCTGCTCGACCTGCGCCGCCATCAACGGCTGACGCACCTGGAGCAGCAACGCCTGGTTGAAGTGGTGCGCGTGCGCGGGGTCGCGCTCCAGCAGGTTGCGCTGGATGGGCGTGAGCGGCAGCTCGCCCACCACCGGCCCCTGCTCCGCGGCGCGGGCATCGCTCATGCGGGCGACGGCGGCCAGGGCTCCCAGCGTCGGGTGCTGGAACAGGTCGCGGACCGACAGCGTCACGCCGGCCTGCCGTGCCCTCGCGACAGCCTGGAGGCTGATGATGGAGTCGCCGCCCAGCTCGAAGAAGTTGTCGTCGAGTCCCACGCGTTCGACGCGCAGCACCTGGGCCAGGACCGCCGCGAGCGTCCGCTCCAGCTCCGTGCGGGGCGCCACGTACTCCCGCTTCGAGGCGCGCGGTCCGTCCAGCGCGGGCAGGGCCTTGCGGTCCACCTTGCCGCTGGAGGTGAGCGGCAGGGCCGGCAGCGGGATGAAGGCGGAGGGCACCATGTACTCCGGCAGCCGCCGCAGCAGATGGGCCCGCAGCGCGCCTGGATCCAGCTCCGCGCCCGAGACGACGTAGGCGACCAGGCGCCGCGCGCCGGGCGCGTCCTCGCGCACCACGGCCACGGCGTCCCGCACGTCCGGATGGGAGAGCAGCGTGGCTTCGACTTCGCCCAGCTCGATGCGGAAGCCGCGGAGCTTCACCTGGAAGTCCGCGCGGCCCAGGTACTCCAGCGTGCCGTCGGTGCGCCACCGGGC
>JAFADT010000132.1 GCA_023424585.1 Pseudomonadota bacterium | reverse complement strand
CCCTTGATGCGCAGGTCGGACAGCTTGAGCTTCTCCCGGCCCAGCACCCAGGTCATGGCCTCGGCGACCTTCGGATCCTCGAAGGTGGTGTCCGGCCCCACGAGCGGGAAGGTCTTCTCGCGCAGGGTGTGCAGCACGTCCGGGGTCGCGTCCCGGTAGTGCAGGAGCGTGCCGGCCTGGTAGCGCATGGGGAACATGGCCTCGCGCGGCAGCATCAGCTGGAGGTAGCGCCGGACGCCCTCGTTCCAGAGGAAGCTCTGGTACTCGAAGAGGATCATCGCCCGGTAGTCCGAGTCGATCTGCAGGAACGCGCGGAGCCAGTCGCCCGGGTGCTCGCGCAGGCTGCGCAGGATGCGGTGGTACTTCTTCGCGCCCTCGAAGGGCACGCGCGCGTCCCAGCGGCCCCAGTTGTCGCGCCAGAAGCCCTTCACCTTGGCGTCCTCGGTGCGGTCCAGGTCCGAGGGGCGGGCGAAGTAGTTGTGCAGCGCGGCCTCGAAGTCGCCCCGGATGAGGTCCTTGGCGATGAAGCCCTGGCCGTGCTTGAGCGCGCCGAAGCGCTGGCTGTCGAAGTAGTTCACCACGCCCAGCCGGTTCACCTCCGCGGCGGCCAGGTTCAGCGGCGCCAGCGAGTCGCGCGTGAGGGCGCGCACGGTGACGGAGAAGCGGTTGGAGGTGATGTTCTTCGCGGAGAGCGGCTTGTCCGTCCGGCCCAGGAACTTCAGGCGCAGGTCGGGCTCCTGCATGTCCACGTCCGCGCCGTCCACGGCGATGATCTGCTCGGTGCGGCCCTGCTTGTCCTTCAGGCCGCAGTAGCTGATGGCGCCGGGCTTCAGCCCGAACGCGTCACGGATTCGGTTCACCGCGTCAAAGGTGGACAGCTTCTGCTTGTCCATCAGGTAGACGCGATGCTTGCCGCTGGCGACCTCGTCGAAGCGGTAGGACTCCTTCACGGAGAAGTCCTCGGGTTTTTGCTTGATTCGCACGACAGCCCCCTTACCACGTGGACGCCCGGATTGAAGCGTTCGCACTGGAAATGGGCTTAACCTGCAACCCCATGAGAAACCTTCCCGCCCTGCTCCTCCTCGCGCTCGCCGGGCTCGCCGTCGGGTGCGCGACCCCGCTGTCCACCATGCAGACGGCCAGGACGCTCGCGCCGGGACAGGTCCAGGTGACGGGCAGCATGGGGGTGTTCGTCCCGGTGGGGACGCTGGCGTCGGTGGTGGACGTGGGCATCGACCAGGGGCGCGAGGCGAAGCGCGCCATCGACGAGGACCGGCCCTACACCCTCACGGAGGAGGATCAGCAGCGCCTGCTGACGGCGGGCCTGGCCCTGGTGGTGGCGCCGCCGGGGGTGAACCCGGAGCTGATGGTGCGGGTGGGCCTGGTGGACGGGCTGGACGTGGGCGGGCGCTACAACGGCAACTCGCTGCGCTTCGACGGCAAGGTGCGGCTGGCCCACGGCGGGCCGGACCCGCGCCGCTCCTATGACCTGGCGCTGGGGGTGGGGGTGTCCAAGTACCTGTTCTCCGGGGCGGTGATGGACGTCCTGGAGGTGGTCCAGCTCGGGGACTTCAGCCGGACCGACGTGGAGGTGCCGCTGTACCTGAGCGCGGAGTACGGCGACGTGTTCAAGCTCTACGGCGCCCCCAAGTACGTCTTCAGCCACACCCGGCTGGACGCCCAGCTGGTGGACTTCTCCCAGCAGGGCAAGCCGGTGACGGGCTTCGACGCGAGCCTGCCGTCCTCCGTGAACAGCCACTTCGTGGGCACGACCGTGGGCTTCGCGGTGGGCTACCGCTACGTGCACTTCTACGCGGAGCTGACCGGCGGCTACGTCTTCTGCAACCCCCACATCTTCGGGCAGAAGCGGGACCTGGGCGGGATGACCTTCCTGCCGTCCATTGGCCTGGGCTTCCGCGCCCCGGAGCGCCGGCCGGCCGCGTCGGTGGACCCCGCGACCCCGGGGACGTTGGCGCCTCCCTCCACGTGAGCCGCCGGGCGGGCGAGGGGACTGACCGGCCGTGCAGGGCGTTGGCGGTCTGGACCCGGGGGCGCTTCGCGAGCGTTCCTTTGGGGCGGAAGGCTCTGGTAGTGTCCGGGCCGGTGAGGATTCGCGCGTGAACCAGGCACCCGCCCCATTCCCGCCCCGGTCCGGGTCGCACCCGCGCGGGCCGCACCTGACGGGGCGGTTCGCGGACGGGACGTTGGGGGAGTTTCCCCTGGGGGCCACCACGTCGCTCGGCCGCCACCCGTCCAACACGCTGCGGCTGGTGGACCGGGAGGTCTCCAAGGAGCACGCCACCATCGAGAAGGTGGGGCGTGACTTCGTGCTGCGCGATCTGAACTCGTCCAACGGCACCTTCGTCAACGGGCGCCGGGTGACAGGGGAGATGCGGCTGAAGGACGGGGATGAGATCGCCCTGGGCTCCTCCCGGCTCGTCTTCCACAGCGGCGAGGCCGTCCCCGGCGGGGGCAACCCGCCCACGCTGCCGGGCGTGACGGTGGTGGCCAACGCCGTCTCCATGCCGGCCTTCCTGGCGCAGATGGACCAGGTGCCGCAGAACTTCCGCCCCGCGGAGCAGGTGACGGACGTCGCCGCCCTGCGCCGCGACTACGAGAAGCTGCGCATCGTCCACGAGTTCCACCGGCAGGTGAGCCTCAAGGGCAACCAGGCCGACCTGTTCGAGCAGATCCTCAAGGTGGCCTTCGAACTGCTCGCGGCCGACCACGGCGTCATCCTGAAGGTGGGCCCGGAGGGGGAGTTCATCCCGGCCGCGGTGCACCACCGGCAGGGCAAGCAGGCGAACGTCATGCTGTCGGACACCGTGCTCAAGCGCGTGGTGGAGACGGGCAAGGCGGTGCTCACGGCGGACGCCATCATCGACGAGCGCTTCTCCGCCGCGGAGAGCATCGTGGCGCAGGGCATCCGCTCCGCCATGGCGGTGCCGCTGCTGGTGAACGGCGACATCATGGCGGTGCTGTTCCTGGACAGCCGCCAGCAGATCAACGCCTTCTCGGAGAAGGACCTGACCATCCTCTCCGGCATCGCCGCGCAGGCGGGCATCGCGCTGGAGAACGCGGCCCTGGCGGAGCAGATCCGCAACGAGGCGGTGACGCGCGCGGAGCTGTCGCGCTTCCTGTCCAAGGCGGTGGCGGACGCGGTGATCAACGGCGGCACGGAGGACCTGCGCCAGAGCCGGCTCGCGGAGGTGAGCTGCCTGTTCGCGGACATCCGCGGCTTCACCACGCTGGCGGAGAGCGACTCGCCGCAGGAGGTGGTGTCGATGCTCAACAGCTTCTTCACCGCCATGGCGGACGTGGTGTTCCGCTACGAGGGCAACCTGGACAAGTTCATCGGGGACTGCGTGATGGCGGTGTGGGGTCCGCCGCTGTCGCACCCGGATGATCCGGCCCGGGCCCTGCGCGCCGCGCTGGAGATGCAGGACGCCGTCACGGAGCTCAACCGGCAGCGCGTGCTGGACGGCAAGAAGCCCATCGAGGTGGGCATCGGCGTCAACACCGGCCAGGCCGTCGTGGGCTACATGGGCAGCGCGGAGCGCCACGAGTTCACCGCCATTGGCGACACGGTGAACACCGCGTCGCGGCTGTGCGGCATCGCCAAGAGCGGAGAGGTGCTGGCGTCGGAGGCCACGGTGCGCAAGTCCGGCGCGGGCTTCGACGTGGAGGAGCTGCCGGTGCTGCAGGTGAAGGGCAAGGAGAAGGGCGTGCAGACCTTCCGCGTGCACGGCGCGGAGCTGACCACCTCCACCTCCCGCAAGGTGCGCTGACGGTGCGCTCCTCGTCCCTGCTGCCCACCCAGTCGTGCCCCAACTGCGGCACGGTGCACGACACCCGGGTGTACGTGAGCGGCCAGAAGGTCACGTGCCGCTGCGGCATCCGGTTCGAGGTGCGGCGCGCGGACGTGTCCGGCATCCATCGCCCGGCCGAGCCGTCGGGCATCCGTCCGGCCGCGCAGGCCGACGACGCGGCGGGCGTCGCGGTGACGTTCACGCCGCGCGCGGCGGAGAATCCGCGAGAATCGACGTCACCTTCCGCCGCGTCCAGTGTTGGAGCGGGGAGGGAGGACGCGGTGGGACAGGAGATGAGGGCCGGCTCCGTCCCAGGGGGCAGCGAGATGAGCATCCCGCGACCGGATGGCGTGGGGAAGGCGGACGAGGGCGAGGTTCCCGTGGGCGCAGCCGCCGTGGGGGGCCCGGGTGCGCCTTCCTCCGGAGTGGCATTGCCCGCGGCGGACCCGGCGGCCGCGGAGCTGATCGGGGCGACGCTGGTGCGCTCGGGGGCGCCGGGCGTGCTGGCCCCGCGCGCGCCCGTGAACACGGGCATCCGCGACATCGAGAACGCGGAGACGATGCTGTCGGGCGCGAAGCCCGAGCTTCCGGGGCTGGAGCTCCTGGAGATCCTGGGGCGCGGCGGCATGGGCGAGGTGTGGCTCGCGCGCCAGCGGTCCCTGGGCCGCACGGTGGCGGTGAAGGTGCTGCCGCCCCGGCTGGCGAAGGACGAGGAGTTCGTGTCGCGCTTCGACAAGGAGGCGACCGCGCTCGCGGCCCTGAGCCACCCGAACATCGTGCAGATCATCGACCGGGGCGTGTCCGGCGAGCACTACTACTTCGTGATGGAGTACGTGGAGGGCCAGTCGCTGCGCCACGCGCTGAGCGGCAGGGAGCCGCTCACGCCCGCGCAGTCGCTGAAGGTGCTGCTCCAGGTGGCGCGCGCCGTGGAGTGCGCGCACGCCAAGAACATCATCCACCGCGACCTGAAGCCGGAGAACATCCTGCTGGACGGGCGGCTGCACGCGAAGGTGGCGGACTTCGGCCTGGCGGGCATCCGCGAGCCGGACTCGGAGAAGCACCTCACCGCGACGGCGGTGGCCATGGGCACGCTCAACTACATGGCCCCGGAGCAGCGCCGGGACGCGAAGAACGTGGACGGGCGCGCGGACCTCTTCTCCCTGGGCGTGATGATGTACGAGGCGCTCACGGGCGAGCTGCCCGTGGGCCGCTTCAAGCTGCCGTCCGAGCGCGTGCGCGGCCTGGATC
>JAFADT010000131.1 GCA_023424585.1 Pseudomonadota bacterium | reverse complement strand
CATCGAGGCCTTCACCGAGCCGCCGCCGAGCAGGCCCGAGCCGAAGCCGGTGGTGGCCGAGCCCGCGCGGCCGAGCCACCCGAACGACGAGGACGCGCCGCCCCCGCCGCCCGTGGCGAAGAAGGAGCCGCCCCGCCCCGCCTCGCCGCGTCCCGAGATTCCGCCGGAGCCCGCCCGGAAGGACATCTCCGAGTGGGATCCGAACGGGGACTGACGCCGTCTGCCACCCGGCATGCGGCCAGGAGCCCTCCGCGAGGCGACCTGCCCTCGGAGGGGCGCCGCGCCCAGCCCCCGCTCCACGTCCTGGACGCGCTGCCCGAGCGCGGAGGGTGACACGCTGACGGAGCCGCGCTCCTGGCCGTCGTCGCACTCGCTGACGCTCCACCGGCCGGACACCCGCCCGAGCGGCGGCGTCGCGTTCCCAGGCGTCACGGCTCCAGTTGCAGCAGCGCCCAGCGCGCGGCGCTGCGCACCAGCTCGCTGTCGTCTCCGCTGAGCTTTTCGAGCAGCGGCCGGGCGTGCACCTGCCGAGCGACGCCCAGCGCATAGACCGCGTTGCGCCTCAAGCCGTCGTACCGCGCGCGGGCGAGCGCCGTGCCTGGGATGAGCTCCTGGTATTGCTCGGGCGTCATCGCCGCCAGCTCCAGCGTGCCCAGCGACGCCACCGCGCGGGGCGTGAAGCGCGCGTCGTCCGCGAACACCGGCTTGCGGTTCAGCGGGCACACCTGCTGGCAGATGTCGCAGCCGAAGATGAGGTTGTCGAACTTGAGCCGGAACGCCTCCGGCACCTCGCGCTCGCGGTTCTCGATGGTCTGGTACGACAGGCACGCGCGCGCATCCACCTGCCGGTTCCCCACCAGCGCGCCCGTGGGACACGCCATGAGGCAGCGCCGGCAGGAGCCGCAGCGGTCCGCCACCGGGCCGTCCGCGTACGCGTCCACCTCCGCGTCCAGGATGAGCGTGGCCAGCAGCACCCAGGAGCCATGGGACTCCGTGATGAGGCAGCCGTTCTTGCCCACGTAGCCCAGGCCGCCACGCGCGGCCCAGACCTTCTCCATCATGGGCCCGCTGTCCACCCCGCCGTAGGTGCCCAGCCCCGGGTACCAGGCGTTGAGCGTCTTGCGGAACGCCTTCATCCGGTCGCGCAGCGTGGAGTGGTAGTCGCGCCCCCGCGCGTACCGCGCGATGGGCGAGCCCTGCGCGGGCGCGTCGTCCCTCCAGTAGTTGTTGGCGAAGGACAGCACCGTGCGCGCGCCCGGCAGCAGCACCGACACGTCGAGCCGCTCCTCGGCGCGAGACCCCATCCAGTCCATGTCCGCGTCGTAGCCGGCCTCCAGCCACGACATCAGCGACGACGGCGGGATGGGCTCCGCGCGGGCGAAGCCGATGAGGTCGAAGCCCACGTCCTGGGCGAGCTGCCTGAGCCTGGCAGTGGGCAGTTGCGTCGCGTACACGGACTACTTCGTCGGCTTCTCGGGGATCCACTTCACGTCCGGCAGGCCGGCGCGGAAGTTCACCAGCCGGGCCACCACGAAGAGCAGGTCCGACAGGCGGTTCAGGTACATGGCCACCGCGGGCGGGGCCTTGTCCTCGCGAAGCAGCGTCACCACGCGGCGCTCGGCGCGGCGGCACACCGTGCGCGACAGGTGCAGCGCCGCGGCCGCGGGCGCGCCGCCGGGGAGGATGAAGTGCGTCATCTTCGGCAGCTCCTCCTCATAGCGGTCGATGTGGCGCTCCATCTCCTCCACCCACTCCGGGCGCAGCTCCGGGATGTGGGCCGCCGCCTTGGTGTGCGGCGGCGTGGCCAGCACCGCGCCCACCGTGAAGAGCTGGTCCTGGATGCGCTGGAGGAAGTGGTCCAGGTCCACGGGCAGCGGGAACGTGCGGGCCAGGCCCAGCGTGGCGTTGAGCTCGTCCACCTCGCCGTAGGCGTCCACCAGCGCGTCGTCCTTCGCCACGCGACCGCCGCCGAAGAGGCCCGTCTCTCCGGCATCGCCGGTCTTTGTATAGATCTTCATGGCAGCCCTTTTTATAGCGATGCAACACATGCAACGCCGTGCGGTGGTGACCCGGGATCATTATTTTGATCAGCCGCACGACCCCGCCTAAGGAAAAAGGCCAATGCGGCCATACCTGAGTCTGATGGAGCACGTCCTGGAGCACGGGACGAAGAAGGGCGACCGGACCGGCACGGGGACGCTGAGCCTCTTCGGACACCAGCTCCGCTTCGACCTCACCCAGGGCTTTCCCCTGGTGACGACGAAGAAGCTCCACCTGAAGTCCATCATCCACGAGCTCCTGTGGATGCTCCGGGGCGACTCGAACGTGCGCTCGCTCCAGGAGGTCGGCGTCACCATCTGGGACGAGTGGGCCGCCGCGGACGGCAGCCTGGGCCCCGTCTACGGCCACCAGTGGCGCTCGTGGAACACGCCGGACGGCGGCCACGTGGATCAGATGCGGCAACTGGTGGACGGGCTGAGGAAGAACCCGGACTCGCGCCGCCACCTGGTGAGCGCGTGGAACGTGGCGGACGTGCCCTCCATGAAGCTGCCGCCCTGCCACGTGATGTTCCAGTTCTACGTGGCGGACGGGAGGCTCTCCTGCCAGCTCTACCAGCGCAGCGCGGACATCTTCCTGGGGCTGCCCTTCAACATCGCGTCGTACTCGCTGCTCACGATGATGGTGGCGCAGGCCACGGGCCTCACCGCGCATGAGTTCATCCACACGCTCGGCGACGCGCACCTGTACCTGAACCACGTGGAGCAGGCGCAGGAGCAGCTGAAGCGCGAGCCGCGCCCCCTGCCGCGCATGCGCCTGAACCCGGACGTGAAGGACCTGTTCGCCTTCCGCTACGAGGACTTCACGCTGGAGGGCTACGACCCGCACCCCGCCATCAAGGCGCCCGTGGCCGTATGAGCCCGCGCGTGTCCGCCATCGTCGCCATGGCGGCGAACCGCGTCATCGGCCTGGGCAACACCCTGCCCTGGCGCCTGCCGCCGGACCTGGCGCGCTTCAAGCGGCTGACCCTGGGCCACACCCTCGTCATGGGCCGCAAGACCTACGACTCCATCGGACGTCCGCTGCCCGGCCGCACCACCGTGGTCCTCACCCGGCAGCGCGACTGGGCCGCCCCCGAAGGCGTCCGCGTGGCCCACTCCGTGGAAGACGCCCTGGCGCAGGCGGGAAGCGACCGCGAGGTCTTCATCGCGGGCGGCGCGGACCTCTACACACAGACGCAAGCGCTGTGGCGCCGGCTCTACCTCACCCGCATCGAGCGGGACTTCCCCGGCGACGCCTTCTTCCCGCCCGTGGACCTCACCCGATGGAGGTTGATGGAGGAGGAGCGGCACCCGGACGGCGACCCGCCCTTCGGTTTCTTCACCTACGAGCTTCAGGGCTAGCCCTTATTCCGTGGGTTCTCCGGGCGACTTATCGTGCGGGCCCCTCTCACCGAAGGAGCGTGCATGCGCCGTCATGTGATGCGTGGACTCGGGCTGTTCACGGTGCTGGGCCTCACCGCGTGTGGCGGTCCTGTCGAGGAAGGCCCGGGCGCGCGGCCCGGCACGCAGGAGCAGGAGCTGCGGCAGTGCCCGGAGAGCGGCATCTGCGGCCCCAACGAGGTCTGCTACGACGGCCCGGGCGGCCCCTGCTATCCGTGCAGCATCTACCCGCAGTACTGCGGCATCGACCTGCACTGAGTCATCCCCGGGAGCACCCCGAGTGTTGACCCCAGACTCCCCTCGATTCCTGAGGGGGGTCTCATCAATTGAAATTGATTCGCAGAATTGAACGCCCCTGGGGTGGTTGGTAGAAGACGGACGTGAAACACGCCGCCTCCCTCGCCCTGTGCCTGCTGCTCGCGCTGTCCTCTTCCGCCCGGGCTGAAGCTCCCGCTTCCGATGAGGGGCGCACCTGGCACCGGCTGGTGGGCATCCTCCAGTACCTCCAGGCGGACTACCCGGCGGCGGTGGCGTCGCAGTCGGAGTTCGAGCTGACGGAGCAGAAGAGCTTCGCGGCGGAGGCGCTGGCGGCGGCGAAGGACCTGGGCCCGGCGGCGGCCACGTTCGTGCCCCGCGTGGAGGCCATCCAGGCGCGCGTCAACGAGGCGAAGGACCCGGAGGGCGTGAGCCGCGACTGCGGCGAGCTGGTGGAGAGCCTGGTGCTGGCGGGGGGCCTCGCGCGCAGTCCTCGCGTGGCGCCGGACCTGGAGCATGGCCAGAAGCTGTTCCAGGCCAACTGCTCGGCGTGCCACGGCGCGGAGGGCAAGGCGGACGTGGCCATCGCGGCGAACATGGAGCCGCAGCCCGCGAACTTCCACGACCCGGAGCTGATGGAGGACGGGCTCACGCCGTACAAGGCGTTCAACACCACCAGCTTCGGCGTGCCCGGCACGGCGATGCCGGCCTTCCCCACGCTCACCGAGGACGACCGCTGGTCGCTGGCCTTCTTCGTCTTCACCCT
Source organism: Pseudomonadota bacterium (assembly GCA_023424585.1). Lineage (GTDB taxonomy): Bacteria > Myxococcota > Myxococcia > Myxococcales > Myxococcaceae > Corallococcus. Next base: position 1,248 of record JAFADT010000131.1, on the reverse strand, counting down.
GCGCCAGCCGCCGTGCCAGGGCGAGCCGCCCAACGCGTCGCTGGAGCGGCTGGCCACGTCCACGGACGCGGAGCTGGCCAAGGCGTACGGCGCGGACAAGGTGGCGTGCCTGCGCCGGAACATGCCGGACGCGGACGAGGAGAAGGTCCTGCTCAACGCGCGCGCGGCGGTGGGCCACGCGCTGAAGCTGGGCGCGGACGGCGACTACGTGGCCGCGAAGAACGCGCTCCTGGACGCGTACCTCAACGGCCTGGAGCCGGTGGAGCCCAAGCTGCGCGGGCGCGACCCGGAGCTCACGCAGAAGCTGGAGGAGGCCTTCATGCAGGCGCGGCTCGCCGCGGAGCGCAAGAGCCCGCACCTCCAGGACGAGGGGCGGGAGCTGCTGTCGCTGCTGGACCAGGCGCGCAAGTCCACGGGCAGCACCACGGACGTGCTGTCGGTGGCGTGGCTCACGCTGCTCATCCTGCTGCGCGAGGGCTTCGAGGCGACCATCATCGTCACCGCGCTGCTGGCGGCGCTGAAGAAGATGAAGGCCATGGACCAGGTGCGCGTGGTGCACGCGGGCGTGGTGTCCGCGCTCATCGCGGGCGCCATCGCGTACCTGGTGGGCCGCAAGCTGCTGGCGGGCGCGCAGCGCGAGTGGATGGAGGGCGTCACCGCGCTCGTCGCCGTGGGCATGCTGCTGTACGCGGCGCTGTGGCTCAACGCGCGCGCCAACGTGAGCCACTTCATGGGTGAGCTGCGCCAGAAGATGCAGGGCGCGCTGGGCCGCGGCAGCACGGTGGGCCTGTTCATCATCGCGTTCACGTCCGTGCTGCGCGAGAGCTTCGAGACGGCCATCTTCCTCCAGGGCCTGGCGGTGGACTCCGCGGCGGGCGTGGCTTGGGGCGTGGTGGGGGGCATCGTGGCGCTGGTGGTGCTGGTGCTCTTCGTCAACCGCATGGGCTACCGGCTGCCCATGAAGACGCTCTTCAACCTCTCCACGGTGGTGATGGTGGTGACGGCGGTGATGCTGCTGGGCAAGGGCATCCACTCGCTGCAGGAGGTGGGCGCGCTGCCCCTGGTGCCGGTGCGCTTCGTCTACGTGGACATGCTGGGCCTGTATCCGGACGCGCTGTCGCTGGTGCCGCAGGCGCTGCTGGCCGTGGCGCCGCTGCTGTACAAGGCCCTGCGCCGCCGGCCCCGCGAGGAGACGCCGGCCTCCGGTGACGGGGCGACGCCGACGCCGCCCTTGCGGTAGCGTGGGCC
>JAFADT010000129.1 GCA_023424585.1 Pseudomonadota bacterium | reverse complement strand
GGCCCGCTCCACGCCGGCCTCGAAGCGCTCGAAGGGCACCTCCGCCTCGAAGGCGGCCTGCGCGTCCGCGAAGGACCGGAGCGCCGCGCCGCACGCCTTGCATGCCTCCGCGTGCCCCCGGGCGCGGTCTGCCTCCGGGGCGGGCAGCTCGCCGGCGTGGAGGCGGCGCAATGTCCAGCTCGACTCGTGCGCGCTCATCGGACGCTCAGCTCCTCTCCACCCAGCTCCGCGAAGTGCTCCAGCCGCTTGCGCACCGTGGGCACCGAGCGCCCCAGCACCGCGGCCACCTCTTCCAGGGTCATCCCGTCCACGTGGTAATGGATCGCCGCCGCCTGCGTCTCCGCGTCTACCCGGGCCAGCAGCCTGCGCACCAGGTCGCGCGTCTCCATCGCCTCCGCGCCGCCGTGGCCCTCCGAGCGGGCCGCCTCGTCCCGCGCGAACCACCTCCGCCACGCCGCCCCCTCCGAGCGCAGCTGGTTGAGGCAGTGGTGCGTGGCGATCTTCATCAGCCACGTCAGCGGCGACGCCTCCGCCCGGAACGAGTCCCCGTGCGCGAGCGCGCGGGCGAAGACGTCGTGCATCGCGTCCTCCGCCCGGCTCGCGTCCTTCAGCAGGTAGCGGCAGCGCTCACGCACGCTGCCGCCGTACTTCACATAGAGCTCGCGCAGGACGGCCCGCCGGTCCTCGTTGGGACGGGGAGGCACCACCTTCAGGGCCAGCGGGGTCGGTCCGGTCACGCGCGGCGCAAGCCTACCGCGAGCCGGCTCACAGCGACGAGTACACCGCCGTCGTGAACCCGCCGCAGGCCACCTCCGCCTCGCCGTAGCCCAGCCGCGGGTCCAGGCTGACGCGGAAGTAGGTGCTGAGGAAGCTCGTGTCCCAGCACTCGTTCAGCGTGGCCTCGCCTGCCAGGTCGCCCCCCGTCACCTGGATGTCCGCGCGGCCCGCGCCCGTCGCCGCCCAGCGGCTCTTGATGGACAGCTTCTCCAGCTTCGCGCGCAGCGGGTCGCCGTTGTCGATGTCGTGGTACGTCGCGAACTCGAACTCGCCGCCCGCCGTCGCGGACGCCTTGTAGTGGTAGGTCCCGTCCACGCGCTTGCTGGAGTCGTTCTCGTCACGCACCTGGTGGAAGTCCGCGTCCACCGTGGCCTCCGCCGAGGCGCTCGGGCGCGCGTAGCGGATCTCCACCGTGCCCACGTGGTCGTCGGCGTCCGGCAGGGTGTGCGCCGCGTCCCAGTCGATGAACAGCTCGCCGGAGCCGTAGCCCTTCACGCGCTCGCCGTCCGCGTCCACCGCCACCTGTTGCGTGCCGGACAGCACCGCCCGGAAGGCGCCGTCCTCCTCCGCCTTCGCCTTGCCCTCCAGCACCCAGGAGAACGACGCCTCTCCCGACTTCGTCACCGTCAGCCGCCACGTGGTGGGGCTCAGCGCCTCCGTGCTCGGGCCCCACACCGCCTTGTTCTCCTCCAGCGTCGTCGGCGGATACTTGGCGATCTGCTCGATGAGGTTGAGCACCCACAGCGTGCCGCCGTTCACCGCCACCGTGGCGTCCACCGTCGCCTGGTAGTACTCCGCCTTCTGCCCCTGGCCGTACTGCGCGGAGGGGCCGGCCGCCGTCAGGCCCTGGCCCTTCGCCTTCGGCGCCTGCACCTGCGTCATCTCCTTGGAGGGCAGGCCGTCACGGAACGTGTCCGCGTCATTGCTCTGGGCGTCGTTGCAGCCCACGAACAGCAGGGAGGCACACAGCAGGCTCTTGCGCAGCATGGTCGGGTGTCCTTTCTAAGCCCGTCGTCGCGGGCCGTGCGGCAGGGAATCCGCCCCTATGGACACAGGCCGGGCAGAAAACAGAAAAGGCGCTCGCTCGTCGTGGAAAAGCACTGTGAAACCAGGTGCTTGGCGTCTGGCTGGCTGCTCCCCGGCCGCCCGCGCCCGGCTGCCCGACGGCCGAAATGGGCCATCCCTACCTTTCGCCCATGGAAAAACGACACCCGAACCATCCCGGTGAGATGGGTACGGACGCCACGCTGGCCGAGCGGGAGCGTGCGCCGGACGAGATCAACGCCCGCGCCAGAGCCGTCGGTCTGCTGCATGAGGCCGGGGTGCCGTTCGTGGTGGGCGGGGCGTATGCCTACGCCACCTATACCGGCATCTACCGCGACACCAAGGACCTGGACCTGTTCCCGCGCAAGCGGGACGCCATCCGCGCCCTGGAGGTGCTGGAGAAGGATGGCTGGCGCACGGAGCGTCCGGACGAGGTCTGGCTCTACAAGGCCTACAAGGGTGACTACTTCGTCGACTTCATCTTCTCCTCCGGCAACGGCGTGGCGACGGTGGACGACGAGTGGTTCACGAACGCCAGGAAGGCCACCATCTTCGGCTACGAGTGCCTCATCGCGCCGGCCGAGGAGATGATCTGGTCCAAGGCCTTCGTCACCGAGCGCGAGCGCTACGACGGCGCGGACATCAACCACCTCATCCTCAAGGCGGGGCGGGAGATGGACTGGGACCGCATCCTCCGGCGCTTCGACCGCTACTGGGAGGTGCTGCTCAGCCACCTGATGATGTTCCGCTTCGCCTACCCCAGCGAGCGCGACATCGTGCCCAACTACGTGATGACGGAGCTGATGAGCCGCACGCTCCAGACGGTGCGCGACGGTCGCTGGGAGGAGCGCTTGTGCCGGGGCAACCTCGTGTCCAAGGTGAACTATCACGTGGACATCCACCACTGGGGCTTTGGGGACGGCAGGGCGTGGGACGAACAGGACAGACCCGAGGGGGAGACCCGTGGCGCGAGATCCGAGCTCGAAGATTCGGCTGGCAGCGGTCGGTGATCTGCACTGCCGGGATGACCAGCACGGGCGGTTCCGTCAGCTCATCAAGCAGGTGAACGCGTCGGCGGACGTGCTGCTCTTGTGCGGGGACCTGACGGACCGGGGGATGATCGAGGAGGGCAAGGTGCTGTCCGAGGAGCTCTCGGCCTTGCGCGTCCCCTGCGCCGCCGTGCTGGGCAACCACGACTACGAGCACGGACAGGTGAAGGAGATCAGCGCGGAGCTCTCCAAGGTGGGCGTGCACATCCTCGACGGGGACCACTTCATCTTCGAGAAGGTGCTGGGCGTCGCGGGGGTGAAGGGCTTCGGGGGCGGCTTCGGCAACGCGACGCTGCAGGCGTTCGGCGAGGGACAGACGAAGGCCTTCGTGCAGGAGGCCGTCACGGAGTCGCTCAAGCTGGAGGCCGCGCTCAGCCACCTGGACACGCCGAAGAAGGTCGTGATCATGCACTACGCCCCCATCCCGGACACGCTGGAGGGGGAGAACATCGAGATCCGCCCCTTCCTGGGGACGAGCCGCCTGTCGATGCCCATCGACCACTATGGCGCGGCCTACGTCTTCCACGGCCACGCGCACCACGGCGCGCTCGAGGGCAAGACGAAGAGCGGCATCCCGGTGTTCAACGTCGCGATGCCGCTGCTCACCAAGTTCACGCCCGAGCAGCGCTTCGCCCTGCTGGAGGTGTAGCGCCGCTTCAGGGCGCGGGAGCCCCGCCGTCCGCCGCGTCGGGCGGCGCCTCCTGGAGCTCCGAGGCGCGCGTGGGCAGGTCCGCCACCGCGCCCATGGACACCTCCACCAGGTCCGGCCCGGAGCCCCTAGCATAGAGCCGGTCCTCCGTGTCCGGCACG
>JAFADT010000107.1 GCA_023424585.1 Pseudomonadota bacterium | reverse complement strand
CCGCTGCCCGCGCCCAGCTCCAGCACCGGCCCGGGCAGGTCGCCGCCCTCCGTGGCCGCGAAGTGCGCCAGCAGCACCGCGTCCAACGTGAAGCGGTAGCCCGCGCGGCGCTGGAACACGCGCACGTCCGCGGTCCCAATGGAGTCCAGCGTCTCGCCGTCCTCCGGCATCCCGAGGGAAGCGGCCACGTTCAGCGCGCGCCGTGCATCCGCTCGGCGACGTCCAGCACGCGCGCCTCGCAGGACACGCCGTCCAGGTGGCTCGCCTCCACCAGGCCCGTGGGGCTGGTGACGTTCACCTCGGTGAGGTAGTCGCCCAGCACGTCGATGCCCACCAGCGTCAGCCCCTTCTCCTGGAGCGACGGCTTGAGGCGCTGGCAGATGAGCAGGTCGCGCTCGGTGATCTCCGCCTTCATCGGCGTGCCGCCCGCGGCCATGTTGCCCCGGTGGTCCGCGTCCGACGGCACGCGCAGCACCGCGCCCACCGGGTCTCCATCCACCAGGATGATGCGCTTGTCGCCCAGGCGGCTCTCCGGCACGTAGGCCTGCGCGAGGATGGGCTCCTTCCCGCCCTGCGTGAGCAGCTCCACCATGGAGCGCGCGTTGCGGTCCCCGGGCGCGAGGAACAGGATGCCCTTGCCCCCGAACCCGTCGATGGGCTTGAGGATGGTGCCCTGCGGGTTCTTCGCCGCGAACTCCAGCACCACGGACAGCTCGCGCGTCACGCGCGTCTCCGGCATCAGGTCCGGGAAGTTCAGCGTGAAGAGCTTCTCGTTCGCGTCGCGGATGCCGGACGGGTTGTTGATGAAGACGGGCGCGCGGTCCGGACACAGCTCCACCAGCTGCGTGGCGTGCAGATAGTCCGCGTCCACCGGCGGGTCCTTGCGGAGGAAGAGCACGTCCAGCTTCGACAGGGGCCGCACGTCCTCGGACAGCACGTCGAAGTGGCGGCCCGGCTCGCGCCGCACCCGGACCCGGCGCATGCGCGCCTCCGAGCACCGACCGTTGAAGCGCAGCCACCCCTGCTCGAAGTAGTAGACGTCGTGCCCCCGCCGCTGCGCCTCCAGCATCAGCGAGAACGTTGAGTCGTGGTCCACCCGCACGCTCTCGAGCGGGTCCATCAGGAAGCCAAGGGAGAGAGCCATGAGGGGGCGAAGATAGCGGACGCCCTCCGCCCACGCCGCTCCTTCGCGACTGCGTCCGTCCAAGCCGGAACGGACGCGGGTCCCCCGCGGAGCAGGGGCCCCGCCCCGGCAGCTCAGCGGCCCGGCAGCTCCCTCAGCTTGAGGTTCAGGCGAACGGGCTTGCCCGCCTCCACCGGCACCGCGAGCACGCGGCGCTTCTTGTCCGCGCCCACCAGGACCAGCTCCGCCTGGCCCACCGGCAGGGACCGCTTCACCAGCGGCGCGGGGCCCAGGGACTTATTGTTGAGGAAGACCTCCGCGGGCTCGTCCAGGAAGAGCGTCACCTCGCCCTTGCCCTTGCGGCTCCGGCTGCCCCGGTTGGCGTTGGCGTCATCCCGGCTGTCGGGATCGCGGTCCCGCGCGCCCCGGTCCTTGTCCTTGCCCTTGTCCGCCTCCGCAGCGGCCACGCCCGCGTCGGGCACGGGCGACTCGGGCGGCCGGATGGGGACCATGGGGCCCAGGCCCATGGGAGGGGGCGGGGGCGCCTTCTCCTCGGCCTCCAGCAGCTGGACGATCCGGAACGCGCCGTAGGCCCCGCCCAGGAGCAGCGACAGCGACAGGAGCGCCCACACCGCGCCCAGCCTCGAGCGCTTCACCGGAGGCGCGGTCTCGTCGCTGCCGGACGCCTCCGCGCGCAGCCTGGCGATCTCCGCCTTCTTGCGCGCCTCCACCACGCTGAGCGCGGTGGCCTTGCGCTCCGGCAGGTAGGGGCCGTCATCCTTCTGGAGCGCCCGCTTCGCCGACGCCAGCACCTGGCTGCTCGTCGTGACGTCCGCGCTCTCCAGCAGGGAGCGCGTGGCCGCCATGCGCTCCGCGAACAGGCTCTTCATGAGCGCGGCGCGCTGGTCCGCGTCCATCAGCTTGCCGCCGGCCGCCTTCTCGATGGCGCGCGCCATGTCCCGCCCGGACGGATAGCGGCGGTCCACGTTGCGCTCCAGCGCGCGCATCACCACGCGGGAGATGTCCTCGGAGATGTGCGGCAGCAGCACCGAGGGCCACGGGATGGGGTCCTCGAGGATCTTCACCATCTCGTCGCGCTCGGTCTTGCCCGCGAAGAGCCGCTCGCCGGTGATGAGCTCGTGCATCACCACGCCCACGGAGAACAGGTCGCTGCGGCCATCCAGCGAATCGCCGCGCACCTGCTCCGGGGACATGTACCCGGTGGTGCCCTTCACCGTGCCCACGCTGGTGCGCTCCAGGCTGTTCTTCGCCTTGGCGATGCCGAAGTCCAGGAGCTTCACGGTGCCGTCGTAGGTCACCATGATGTTCTTCTGCGCCACGTCGCGGTGGATGACGGGGCTGGGCTCGCCGCCGGGGGACGTGAAGGTGTGCGCGTAGTGCAGCGCCAGGCACACGTCGCGGGCCACGGACAGGGTGAAGGCCAGCGGCACCGGCTGGCGCTTCTTCAGGCACGCGCTGGTGACCTGGTTCAGGTTCTGCCCGCCGATGAACTCCATGGCCAGGTAGAGCCCGTCGTCCTCCTCCCCCAGGTCGAACACCTGCGCGATGTTCGGGTGGTTGAAGGCCGCGGTGATGCGCGCCTCGTCCAGGAACATGCGGACGAACTGCTCATTGGAGCGCGCGTCCGGGAGGATGCGCTTGATGACCACGTACTTGCGGAAGCCCCCCGGGCCCGACGTGTAGCCCAGGAACAGCTCCGCCATGCCGCCCACGGTCAGCTGCGTGAGCACCTCGTACTTCCCGATGCGCTCGCCCCGATAGAAGTCGATGAGCTCATCCTCCAGCGCCAGCCAGGATGGCGCCCGCGTCGTGAAGAAGACCGGGCCGGACCATAACAGGGCTGTTGCATCCGGGTCCTTCCTTGCCAGCGGAGCCCGGGAGGGGAGGGCCCGCACGCCGTCCCGCACATCCCCCGGGGTCCCTGTGGATCACCTGTGGATGGTGTGGAGCGCCCTGTGGACAACCGGTGGCCCGGCGGCGACGCTGTGGATGCCCGGGGGAAACCGGCAACTTGCCCACATGTAGCAGATCGCCGATTCGCGAATGAATCCGGAGGCTTGCTGACTTTTCCCCAACTCGGCTTCCCCTACCGCTTCCACCGTTTGATCAACACTCCATTAAGACTGGTGAAGAAGACGGGTCCCGCGCACAGGGGGAGGACCTCCGGGCCCGTCGCGGGACGGCAACCGGCGCAGGCCCCCGCGCTACAGGAGCGTGGCGCGCAGCCGCTCCAGCAGCCCGGGCAGCTCCTGGAGCAGCTGCCGGTCCATGGCCTCCAGGGCGGCGCGGTGCAGGGCCAGGTCCTCCGGCTCGCGCTCCGCGGACACCATGCGCTGAAGGCCGCGCAGGCGTTGGTTGCGCATCACCAGGCGGGCCAGGATGTCGTCCAGCTCCTCGGACAGCGCCGCGTCCAGGTGCAGCTCCTGGCCCACCAGCTCCCGCAGCTGCTCCACGCGGTAGGTGAGCTCCCAGCTCTCCTCGTAGCCCGCACGCCGGGGCACCATCTGCCCATACGTCCACCGCTCGTTCACCAGGTCCTCTAGTGCGGCCGGGGCCGGGTGAGGCCGGTCAGGGACAGGCGGGTGCGCGTGGGGTCCAGCTCCACGTGCATCCGGCAGTCCGCCACGTCCAGGCACAGGGTGTAGGGAGGGCAGTCCGCCGCTTGCCCCGCGTGCGCCTGACTGGCGCGAGCCCCCAGTCGGAACAGCTCGGCCAGCACCGCCCGCCGGACCTCCGCCGGCAGCCCGTCCACGGTGGACTGCACGCCCCGGGCGATGAGCACGGTGAAGGCCTGCAATCCTGGAGAATCGTGCGGAGGGCCAGCCAGGGTCATGCCCGCGCACGTTGCCAGAACCGTACCCTGCGACAGGCCTGTCGTTCCGGGAGGTTGGAGCGACTCCAGACCCTTGGGGCTGAAAAAAACTCAGGCCCGGAAATGCCCAATCCTGAAACCCTGGGGGGTGGGATGCCGTGGGACGCGGGGATGGAGAGGGGTGTAAAGGCAGGGCAGGAGGCTCGATGGCGCGCACGCGGACGGTGGGCAGTGGGGGCCTGACGGGCCTTCCGGGGGCTCCAACGGTGGCTTCCGGGGCGCGGCAGGGCCGGCCGGTGGCCCTGGCAATGGCCCTGGCGGCCCTCCTGGCCTTCGCGGGCGCCTGCCGGGACGAGCCCCCGCTGACGGGCGCGCGGAGCCTCCTGCGGGTCTCCCAGGAGGCCGTGGCGTTCCCGGCCAGCTACCCCCAGGTGGAGCGGCAGGTGGAGCTCCGGGTGATGAACGCGGGCCGGACGACGCTGGACGTGGAGTGGACGCAGCTGACGCCGCCCTTCGCCGCGCAGGGGCTGCCCACGCGGATGGCGCCGGGCGAGGTCCCGGTCCGGCTGTCCTACAAGCCGGAGGCCACGGGCGCGCGG
>JAFADT010000085.1 GCA_023424585.1 Pseudomonadota bacterium | reverse complement strand
GCCCCCGTGCCCGGCGCACCGCCGCCGCAGGAAGCGCCGGACACGCCCGACGGGGCGCCGGTTCCGGACGCGCCGCCCGCGGAGGCCGCGGCGCCCCCCATCTGGGTCTGGAGCAGTTGGACGAGCTGCTGGAGCTGGTTCACCACGTCCTCGAGTCCCTCCGCGAACTGCTTCCACTGCGCGCCCTTCGCGGGGCCCGCGCTGAAGCCGTCCTGCTGGAACGGGGACACGCCATTCGAGCCCGGCTTCGGGCAGTGGCTGCCCTGCACGCGGGCACCGGACACAGCATCCGGCCGGGAAGCGAAGTCCTGGGAGGGAACGCGGAAGGAAGCGGAGCGGGCGGAAGCGGGCGCGATGGCCATGGGATTTCCTCGAGAGCTTGAGTACGTCTGACGAGGAACACCTACAGCAGGAGCCATGCCAGCCCATGGACTGACACCCGCGTGAGGCCAAGTGTTTGATGTCCTTGCGGAAACGCGAGGCGCGGCGGGACGAACCGGAGCCCGTCCCTGGTGACGGAAGTCACCGCTCGGCAACAGCAGTCATCAGCCGCGATGCGCCCTATTTCGCGCGCCCGGAGCTCTTCCGGCGCCCAGCGCGCGAGGGCGTCGCGGCCTGCCTCCCGGCCCGAGGCTGCTTCGCGTCCGCGCCCTTCTTCGCCCCTGGAGCCTGCGAGGCGACCGCGGCCTTCTTCGAAGCCACAGCCTTCTTCGCCGGGGCGGCCTTCTTCGAGGCCACGGCCTTCTTCTCCGACGCGGCCTTCTTCGAGGCCACAGCCTTCTTCTCCGACGCGGCCCTCTTCGAAGCCACGGCCTTCCTCTCCAACTCGGCCTTCTTCGGAGCGGCGGACTTCTTCTCCGACGCGACCTGCTTCGAACCGCCCGCCTCCTTCACGGTGCGGGGCTGCTTCGCGGCCACGGCCTGCTTCGTGCCCTTCGCGGGCCCATGCTCCTTCAGCGCGGCGGCGCCCTTCTCCGCGAGCCCCTGCTCCAACGCGGGAGGCTTCCGCGCTCCCTTCTTGCCCGCGGGCTCGCGCGTCGGAGGCCCTTCGCGGTTCACCTCCACCGTCCTGCCGGAGAACGCCTCCCAGCTCTCCAGCGCGCGCGTCCACCGCGCCAGCACCTCCTCACGCGCGCTCGCGTCCGGCAGCCCCTCCGCGTGCAGCGCCACGGTGACGCCATGCACCGACGGCAACACGCGCAGTTGCACGGTGCGCGCGCGGGGCCACTCGTCACGCTCCAGGCGCAGGCGGAGCTGCCGGGGCGGAACCTGACGCACCACCTGGATGCGCGTGCCATCCGCGAGCTCGACCCGCGCTCCTTCCGTCAGCTCCTGCGTGCAAGCGCCCACCCAGCGCACCAGCCCCGAGGGCTCGCCCCACGCAGCCCACGCCATCTCAGAGCCCACCGCGAACGACCGCCGTACACCCGCCTGATAGCCACCCGCCGCGACCCGACCCGTCGACATAGACACTCCTGTCCTTCCAATCTCGTTCTACAAACCTGAGAGGAACCGTGAGACATCTTCTGACCGGCCTGCTGTGCACGGGCCCCCTGCTGTGGGCCGCATGTGGTGGCGAAGCGGAAGACCTCGGTGCGCCCACCCTCGACACGACGGAGCAGGCCGCGTCCCCCTGTCGCGCGGGCCAGTACACCCGAGTCACCTACTTCAGCGACAGCACGAAGACCATCGAGGTGGGCCACCTCATCTGTAGCTGCACCGGCCCCCCTGACCTACGGCCAGACGACGACCTTCACGTCCGTCTCCCATGCGCTCTGCAAGTAGCGCCAGCCGCGAACCGGAGCTGACGGCTCACCCCGTCGGGCGGTAGCCCGGCATGAGGAAGTTGTCGTGGTCCGCGTACGCCGGCGCGTCCGCCTCTCCGGTGAAGGCGCGCAGGGCGCAGTACTCCGGGTAGGACGCCTGGACGGTGATCTGATCCCCCACCTGGAGGACCACGTCGCCGTTCGGGTGCAGCGTCTCCTCGTCGCCCCGGATGAGCGACAGGGCCAACCCGCCGAAGCGGTCTCGCACCTGGGAGATGTTCATCCCCGGCAGGCCCTCCCGCACCACGAACAGCGACACCACCATCAGGTGCTTGCCAATCCGGAAGGAGTGGACGAGCCGCGGGTCCAGCGCCGCCAGCGCCATGGCGGGCGCGGCCAGCGAGGAGCTGGACAGGGCCTCCGCCTTGAACGTGTCGCGCACCTTCGCGCCCAGGTCGTCGTCGAACAGGCGGATGACCACGCGGATGCCCGGGTTCAGCCGCCGCGCGTCCAGCGCGATGTTCAGGTTCGCCAGGTCGTCGTCCGTGGCGCACACGATGGCGGACGCCTTCTTCACGTGCGTGCGCGGCAGGCACAGCGGGCTGCGCGTGTCGTCGATGAGCAGCGGCACGTTCTCGTCGCGCAGCGCGGAGACGAACGTCGCGTCCTCGCGCTTCTCCACGACGACCACGTCCTTGCCCATCTCCCGAAGCTGCGTCACCACGCGGTAGCCCACGCGCCCCGCGCCGCACACCACCACGTGGCCCTTCATCGTTTCGGACACCACGGAGACCCACTCCTTGTCGTTCTTGTGCCGCGCGAAGAAGAGGTACGCGAAGCGCACCACGCCATCCACCACCAGCGCGATGCTCACCGGCGGGATGAGGATGTTGAGGCTCTCCACCAGCCAGTCGCTCACGTAGGGCAGCGAGGGCTGGCCGAAGAGCAGGAAGTAGACGTGGTGCAGCGCCTCGCCGTAGGAGACGTGCTCGCCGCCCGCCCCCACGTAGCGCCAGTGGTAGACGGCCGGCCCCAGCCCGAAGATGGCCGCGGCCAACAGCAGCGTGCTGCGGAACCTCCGCGACAGCGCGCGCAGGTACCGCAGGTCCATCAGCAGGCGCGCGGTGGGGCTCTTCATGCGCGCGGGAGTCTACGCCGCCGGGGTGAGGTCCGTGGAGGCCTCCGCCTTCCCACGGCGCTTCTCGATGAGCCACACCGCCAGCACGCCCAGCTCGTAGCAGAGCAGCATGGGGCCGGCCATGAGCGACAGGTTCACCACGTCCCCCGTGGGCGTCAGCACCGCCGCCGCGATGAGGCACACCACGAACGCGTGGCGCTGGTAGCGGAAGAGCCAGCGCGACTGCACCACCCCGACGATGCCCAGCAGCGCCATCACCAGCGGCAGCTCGAAGATGACGCCGAAGGCGAGGATGAGCAGCAGCACCAGCGACAGCTGCTCGTCCATGGTCAGCATGGGCCGCGTCCAGCGCGCGGCCTCCGCCTCCGCGTGGCCCTTGGCCAGCTCCTTCTGCAAGCGCCACAGGCCCGCCATCTCCTCCGCGCGCGTGGGCGCCACGCCCGCGAGCAGGCTGGCCGCCTGGTCCATGGCCGCCTCCGCCGCGACGTAGTCCTGCTTGCCGAAGGCCGTCACCGCCTCCACGCGCTTCTCCACCGCCTGGCGCAGCACCCCGCGCGCCGCCGCCCCCAGCCCGTCCGACGCCGCGTCCAGGAGGTCGCCCAGGCCCTTGAGCCGGGCCGTCAGCTCCACGCTCCTCGCGGAGGCCACCTCCGGGTCCCGCACCTGGCCCTCACCGGCGGCGGTGAGCGCGGCGCTGGTCTCCTTGGCCAGGTGGCCGGCGCGCTCCACTTCGCCAATGCGCAGGAAGCGCAGCGCGTCCTCCGCGCCCATGCGCGCGGTGTCCACGCGCTGCTCCAGGGCGATCGTCTCCTCCTCGTTGAGGAGGAACTTGAACATGTTGGGCAGCACCAGGAAGTAGCAGAACATCGCGCCCACGATGAACGCGACCGAGCCCAGCACCACGAAGGGCGACGCGTACTTGCGCTCCTCCGGGTAGAGCCCCGGCGACACGAAGCCCCAGATCTGCCAGAGGATGACGGGCGTGGTGAGGAAGATGCCGCAGTACACGCCCACCTTCATCAGCACGTTGATTTCTTCGATGCCGGATGTGTAGACGAGCGACCGCCCGTCCGGGGGCAGCGCGTCCAGCACCGGCCGCATCAGCACGCCGAAGATGGGCTTGGCGAACACCAGCGACACGGCGCCCAGCACGAGCACCGCGAGCGAGCACTTGATGAGCCGCGAGCGGAGCTCCGTCAGGTGCTCCGCCAGGCTCATGCGCAAATCCGACAGGTCAACCCCTTGGCGGTTCAGGGCTCAGCTCCGTTTCGGCGCGTTGCGCGCCACCGTGCCCGGGATGGGGGCGAGTTGCGGGATCCCGTTCTCGTCCTGCGCCGGCGCGCCGCCCGGCTCCGCCGCGGCCTGCTCGCCGGTGGCGGGAGCGTCCGCGGGAGGGTCGGAGGGCGCGGGCCCGCTCGCCGGCTCCGCCGTCGCGATGAGCGCGGGCGCGGGCTCCGCGAGCACGTTGGCCGGGGCGGCGTCCGGGAGGGTGGACGGGGCCAGTTCCGGGGGCGGGGACGGCACGCGCGTGCCCGGGCGCGTCGGCGCGGGCTCTCGGTTGAAGTCCTCGTCCATGGCGTAGAACTCGCGCTCCACCACGTTGCGCACGTCGTCCGTCTGCCGGCGGAACTCGCGCATGAACTTGCCGATGGCCCGCGCCAGCTCAGGCAACCGCTGGGGGCCGAGCACGATCAGCGCGGCCACCAGGATGAACACCATTTCGCCTGCGCCGATGTTGAACATGGGTGGTCCGTCTTCCCCTCAGGAGGGAACGTCCCGGCTTTATCGCGCCCACCGGCGGCCCGCGCAACCGTCAGCGACCGTCCAGCGTCCGTCCGGCCACGCGGCCAGGAGGCGGGCGGCCGGGCCTGGGGCACATTGCCCCATCAGCCGTGGGGCTGGGCCTCCGGCGACAGCGGCGCCGCCAGCCCCTGGGCCGGGGGCACCGCCAGGGCGCGGGCCCGCTCGCGCGAGCGCACCCGCCCCTCCACCACCCGCAACATGACGGGCACCCCCGCCGCCAGCCCGATGGACACCCGGGCGATGGTGTCCATGCCGCCCAGCGTCCCGTCCGGCAGGTCCACCAGCAGGCGCGACGACAGGAAGGCCCCCAGCGCGGAGGCCATGTGCTGGGTGGCGGACTGGAGCGACATGAAGCGGGCGCGCACCGGGTTGTCCGGCACGCGGGAGGTGAGCGTGTTGTACGCCACGTTGCGCACGCCCATGGCCAGCATGAAGACCATGAACAGCGCGGGGATGGGCAGCCACGCGGGGTACGCCACGAAGCCCACGTAGGTGGTGATGGCGGCCAGCGCCACCCCCACCGTGCCCACGCGGAAGGAGCCGAAGCGGTCCACCAGCGGCCCCGTGAGCCGCAGCGTGACGAAGCTCACGATGCCGCCCGCGAAGTAGAGGATCCACAAGCGGTCGCGCGGGTAGCCCAGGTTCTGCTGGAGGTACGCGGAGATGTTGGGGATGACGATGAAGCCGCTCATCATCACCAGCGCCGTCATCAGGTAGGACAGCTGCACGTCGGCGCGGGAGAGCAGGTCCCCCACGCCCGGGGCCCTGGCCGCGCCGCCGCCCGGCCTCAGGTGTCCGCGCACCGGCGGCAGGAACCACAGCGCGGCGCCCACCACCATCAGGCCCAGCGCCGACACCACGAAGAAGGGCAGCCGCCAGCCGCCCAGCTCCGCCACCTTCAGCGCCAGGGGCACGCCCACCACGGAGGCCACGGAGAAGGCCGCCATCACCGCGCCCAGCGCCCGGCCGCGGCGCTCCACCGGGATGAGGTCCGCGATGATGGACAGGGACAGCGCCGTCGCCGGCCCGCCGAAGATGCCCGCGCACACCCGCGCGAGCAGCAGCGTGGACAGCCCCAGCGCCAGCCCCCCCGCCGCCGTGGCCGCGACGAGCCCCAGCATGCACACGGCCAGCGCCTTGCGCCGGTCGAACCGGTCCAGGAAGTAGCCGCCCAGGAGCCCCGCCACGCTCGCGGCGGCGGTGTAGCTGCCGCCAATGGTCCCGATGTGCGAGGACTCGATGCCCAGCCCCTTCGCGAAGTCCGGGCCCAGCGGCATCACCATCACGAAGTCGAGGATGTTGACGAACTGCACCGCGCCGATGAGCAGCACCACGGCGCGCTCGGACACGGGACGGGGGGAGGCGGGCTCGGACGACTCGGGCATGGAGGCCTTCGGGGGGAACGGCTGAGGCTTCAGACGCGGAAGCGGCGCACCTCCGCCCGGAGGATCTCCGCCTGGCGCGTGAGGTTGTCGATGGCCTCTTCCAGCTGGCGCACCGAGCGCGTCTGGTGCTCGGACACGCCCTTGATGGTCTCCACGGCCTTGAGCACCTGCTCGCTGCCCTTGGTCTGCTCCTTCTGGGCGCGGTTCAGGTGGGTGACCATCTCGTTGATGCTCTCGATGGAGCGGGTGATCTGCTTGCTGCCGTGCGCCTGCTCCTGGCTGGAGCGCTGCACGTGCTGGGTGAGCGTCTTCATCCGCTCCGCGCTCTTCATGATCTGCTCGCCGCCCCGGGCCTGCTCGTTGGAGGCCTGGGAGATCATCGACACGGTGGCGGAGATGCGGTGGATGGCGGCCGTCACCTGCTTGCTGCCGCGCGCCTGCTCCACGGTGGCGCGGGCGATGGCCTTCACCATCTGCGTGGACTTCTGGGTGCTGTCGTTGATCTTCCGGAGGGCGCCCTCCGCCTCGCGGCCCAGTTGCACGCCCTCCTCCACGCTCTTGACGCCCTGGTTCATCACCACCACGGCGTTGCGGCTCTCCTCCTGCACGCCGCGGATGAGCTCGGCGATCTCCTTGGTGGACGCGCCGGTGCGCTCGGCCAGGTCCTTGATCTCCTCGGCCACCACGGCGAAGCCCTTGCCGTGCTCGCCCGCCTGGGCGGCGATGATGGCGGCGTTGAGGGCCAGCAGGTTCGTCTGCTCCGCCACGTCGTCGATGACGTTGAGGATGTTGCCAATCTCGCTGATGCGCCGGCCCAGGCTGTCGATGACGCCCGCGGCGGTGCGGCTGGTCTCCTTGATGCGGTCGATGCCGGAGAGCGTCTTGCGCAGGGCCTCCACGCCCGTCTGGGCGTCCTCGAAGACCTGCTCGGACAGGCGGGCCGTCTCGTTGGCGTTGGCGTCGACCTGGCCGATGGCGGCGTCCATCTGGCTGATGGCGGAGGAGGTGTCCTCCGTGGACGCGGAGAGGTCCTCGATGTTCTTGGCCACCTCCTTGATGGAGTACGTCATCTGCTCGATGGCGCTGGTGGTCTCCTCCACGCTGGCGGCCATGGCCTGGACGTTCTCCGCCACCTCGTCGTTGGTGGCGGCCATCTCCATGATGGAGGAGCTGCTCTCCTCCGCGCTCTGGTAGAGGACCTCCACGTTCTCCGCGATGCCGCGCAGGGAGGCCATCATCTGCACCATGGAGGAGGACGTCTCCTCCACGCGGGCCTGCACGGTGCCCGCGCCGGAGGACACGGTGGTGCCGGTGCGGTGGATCTGCTCGATGACGCCGGCCACCACGTCGGACACGCCGCGCACGCGGCCCAGCGTGTCTCGCCAGGACTGGCCCATGCGGTTCAGGGCCTCCGCCAGCTGGCCCAGCTCGTCCTTGTTGTTGCGCACCTCCACGCGGCCGGTGAGGTCCGCCTCCGCCAGCTTGCGCGCCATGGACATCATCGCGTCCAGCGGGTGGAGGATGAACGCGCGAGAGATGAGGAACGCCACCAGGAGGAAGAGGATCAGGCCCACGAGGAAGGCCAGCAGCACCGTCTGGCGCAGCGCCTGGAGCACGCCCTCCAGCCGGGCCGCGTCCACCACCACCACGACCTCGCCGGGCACGTTGCCCGCGAGCGACACCGGCTCGGAGACCGCCCAGCCGTGGTCCTCGAACGTCATCGCCTCCAGGGGCGGGAGGGGCCGCTGCTGGAGGCGCTGCTCCAGGCCCTGGCGGAACCAGGCGGGCGGGGGCGCGGGGTAGGTGGCGCGGGGCACGCCCTGGGCGTCCAGCACCGCCACGACGCTGAAGTCGTCGTCATGCAGGTAGAGCCCGTCCAGGCTGGGGACCGGCTGGGTGTCCGCCTGCTGCTCGACCAGGGCCCGCACCTCCTGGGCCTTGCCGTGGGCGTGCAGGGCCATGCGCTCCCTCAGGTGGTTGGCCACCTGGTGGGGAACGACGAAGTAGAGCGTCCCCAGGATGACGGCCAGCGCGAGGCCGAACGAACCCAGGAGGATGCCCCGGAGACCGGGTTTCTGGAGGCGACGTGGCAAGGCCCGCCCACTGTAGGGAGGGTGGCCCGTCCAGGGCAAGGAACGGACTTCCCCGCCTGCCGGGGCCGGACGCTGGGTTCCCGAGGTCAGGATGCGTAAGGTCCAGGGGATGACCGCGACGCTGCTGCTCACCGACCCGCTGTTCCTCCAGCACGACGCTGGCGAGGGCCACCCCGAGTCGCCCGCCCGGCTGCGGCGCATCCTCCAGGTGCTGGCGCGAAACCCGGTCGCGGGCACGGTGATGACCCAGCCGCGCTCGGCCACGGACGCGGAGCTCCTGGCGGTGCACACCCCGGCGCACCTGGACGCGATGGAGAAGCTGGGGGGCCGCTTCGAGCGCATCGACGAGGACACGGCGGTGTCACCGGACAGCCTCGACGCGGCACGGCTGGCGGCGGGGGCGGCGGTGCAGGCGGTGGAGAAGGTGATGGCGGGGCAGGCGAGGAACGCGTTCGCGCTGGTGCGTCCGCCCGGCCACCACGCGGAGCCAGGCCAGGCGATGGGCTTCTGCCTCTACAACAACGTCGCCATCGCGGCGGAGGCCGGCCGGCGGCTGGGGGCCGAGCGCGTGCTGGTGCTGGACTGGGACGTGCACCACGGCAACGGCACGCAGGCGGCGTTCTGGGGGCGCAGGGACGTGCTCTACCAGTCCGTGCACCAGTTCCCCTACTACCCGGGCAGCGGCGCGGCGCCGGAGGTGGGACTCGGAGAGGGCCAGGGCTTCACGGTGAACTGCGGCCTGCCCGGCGGCAACACGGACGCGGACTACGGGATGATCTTCGAGGAGCTCCTGCTCCCGGTGGCGCAGGCGTACCGGCCGGACCTGATGCTGGTGTCCGCGGGGTTCGACCCGCACCGCGCGGATCCGATTGGCGGCATGGACGTCACCGAGCGCGGCTTCGCGGCGATGTGCACGGCCGTGCGCAAGCTGGCGGAGGAGGTCTCCGGCGGGAAGCTGGTGCTGGTGCTGGAGGGCGGCTATTCGCTGGAGGGGCTGTCGAACTCCGTGCACGCGTGCATCGAGGTGCTGGCGGGGCGCGATGACAGCTTCGGGCCCGGCACCGTCAACGCGGACGCGCGGGCCGCGCTGGCCACGAGCCGCGAGGCGCTCAAGCCGTACTGGGCCAGCGTGCGCTGAAGGTGGCTCAGTAGAGCCCGAACGGCGTCAGCGGGACGCCAGCCAGCTCCACCAGGAACGCACCCAGGTCATGGATGGCACCTGCGGGCCCCGCTGGGTCCGGGCTGAGGATGCTCACCATCCGATAGCGCCCTTCCCGCCCTCCCTCGAACAGCCACGTCGCTCCGTCCAAGTACGAGAGGCCGCGAGACGCGAAGAAGCGGTCCATGGACCAGAAGCGGGCCGCCGCCAGATGCTGTTGCACCGCCCTCCATTGGGTGGGCGTGAGCAGGATGCGCCGGTCGACGACCAACGTCCCCTCTTCCATCCCGGACACCTTCACATGCAGGGAGTGGACAGGCCCCAGGTGTTCGACGCGAACGACGAGGGCCCCACGGGAAGAGGGGATCCACGTGAACCGGTAGACCTCGGCGCCGGGTGCCAGGGGCAGCAGCGGGCCCTCTCTCAAGGCCCGCAACAAGCCGGAGCACGAGCAGTGCATGAACTGCTGGTCGCTCGCATCATGGAGCTCCACCTCCAGCCCAGGCATCAGTGACAGGGCAAAAGCCCCTCGGGGAAAGACATCGGGTAGGAGCGCCGGCCACGTCTCACGGCAGGGTCCGTTGGACGGGAATCCCTCCTCGATGAACCCCAGGGGCGGCCCCACTGGCGGCCTCACCGGGGCGCAGGCCCCAAGCAGCAGCAGGCCCACAATGATGGCGGATGATCTCATGCCCCCTCCTGGCCCGCTGCACACCGCGGCCCTGCGAGGTGCAGCCTACTTCATTGTCATACGGGGACCACGGACTGCCCACTGTCGAGGTCCGCGCGGGACAGCAGCCTCTCCAACGTGGCTTCGAGGATGTCCTCCGGCGCTCCGACAGGCTCACTCCACCGCGCGGCCACCATGCCGTCCGGTGGTCGCACGAGACAAGCCCTCACGTCCCCGGTCTCGGCGCAACGGGTGGTCCGCGCCGCGAATCGTGACGTGCGTCGCGCTTCGCGGCATGAGCGAAGCAGCGCACCGGCCCCTCTGCTTCCAGCGCCGGGCCTTCGCGGGGAGCCACGTCGGCCGGGGCCCCAAGCACGCCAACCAGTCCGCCGAGCGGCTGCGAGGGAGCAAGGCCACGTCCGTGCTGGAGACCGCGCTCCCATGCGGCTTCGGAGCCCCGGGCCGCTTCGCCCGGGCCTTCCGCGCACACTTCGGCTGCCCCCGCGGGTGTCGCGCGCGCCCCGCAGGGTGACGCGGGCGGGCTCACCCGCCGGACTGACGGCCCTCGATG
>JAFADT010000042.1 GCA_023424585.1 Pseudomonadota bacterium | reverse complement strand
CCCTGTGCCAGCGTAGTTGTCGCCCGGACCGCGAGGCCGGCAGAAGCACCCAGGGGGCGTGAAGGGCAGACAGGACGTGCCGTACACGGAGCAGTTCAAGGAGCAGATGGTGCGCCGGATGATGGGGTCGGAGGCGCTGAGCGCGACGGCCCTGGGCAAGCAGGTGGGAGTGCCCCAGTCGACGCTGTCGAAGTGGCTGAAGAGGGCTACGGTGGGGGTGATGACGAGTGAGTCGGAGCAGCAGCCGGAGGTGGCGAAGGTGGAGAGGAAGTGGACGGGGCCGGAGAAGCTGCGCGTGCTGGCGGCGGCCGAAGGGCTGAGCGGCGAGGCGCTGGGCGCGCTGCTGCGGCGTGAGGGGTTGCACGAGGCGCAGCTGACGGCTTGGCGCAGCGCGGCCACCGGTGCGCTGGCGGAGGCGCCGGCGGCAGGGGGGATGACGGCTGGAGAGCGGCGGCGGCTGGCGGCGGCGGAGAAGCGCGTGCGGGAGCTGGAGAAGGAGCTGCGGCGCAAGGAGAAGGCGCTGGCGGAGACGGCGGCCCTGCTGGTGCTCGAAAAAAAACTTCAGGAACTGGGCTGGGACGAGAGGGAGCGCGACGAGGACGACGCACCGCTCGAGCGGAGCGAGAAGTGACGCTGGCGCTGGTGGACCAGGCGCTGGAGAAGGGCGTGCGGCTGGAGACGGTATGCCAGCGGCTGGGCGTCAGCCCGCGCACGGTCCAGCGCTGGAGGAAGCCTCAGACGGCCGAGGACCGGCGGTGCGGCCCGCGCCAGACGCCTGCCAACAAGCTGTCGCCCGCCGAGCGGCGGCGGGTGCTGGCGCTGGCCCACAGCGAGGAGTTTCGGGACATGTCCCCCAAGCAGATTGTCCCCAGCCTGGCCGACCGGGGCGAGTACGTGGCCAGCGAGTCGAGCTTCTACCGGGTGCTGCGCGAAGAGGAGCAACTGGTGCACCGGGGACGCGCCAAGGCGCCCACGCCTCGCCCGCCGCCCCAGTTGGTGGCGAGCGCGCCCAACCAGGTGTGGAGCTGGGACATAACGTACCTCAAGGGCCCCGTGCGCGGGGCCTTCCTCTACCTCTACCTGGTGATGGACGTGTACAGCCGCCGGATTATGGGCTGGCAGGTGCACGAGGAAGAGTCGTCCGACAATGCCTCCGCGCTGCTGCGCCGTGCGACGCTGGAGGCCGACAGTCCCGAGGGCCTGCGGCTGCACTCGGACAACGGTGGCCCCATGAAGGGCGCCACCTTGCTGGCCACCCTCCAGTGGCTGGGCGTGGTGCCTTCCTTCAGCCGCCCGCGCGTCTCGGACGATAACCCTTTCTCCGAGGCTCTCTTCCGCACCTTGAAGTACCGGCCCAGCTTCCCCGACAAGCCCTTTGCTTCCCTCGATGAGGCGAAGGGCTGGGTCGCCTCCTTCGTCGCCTGGTACAACTGCCAGCACCGCCACAGTGCCCTGAGCTTCGTCACCCCGGACGAGCGTCACTTCCGCCGCGAACAGCAGGTGCTGGCCCAGCGCGACGCGCTCTACCAGCGCGCTCGCCGCCGTCACCCGGAGCGTTGGCGCGGCAAGACGCGCGCCTGGACTCCCGCGGGCCCCGTGCGCCTCGGACCCTCCCCGCACCCCACCCAGGCAGTGCAGAAGTTGATGCACTCGGCCTAATCCTTTCACGCGTCATCTACGTTGACACTCACCGGACCCGCCATGAACCGGTCCAACTGCCGGACAGGTTGGAACCTGAGCCTCCCCGGGTTTTGTGGACACCAGAGAAGAGGTGACCGAAGGATGTCCACGACGATGCCAAGAAGAGAGCGCAGGAAGTACACGCCGGAGTTCAAGTCCCGGGCAGTGAAGCTGGTGCTGGAGGAGGGCAAGTCCCGGGCGCAGGTGGCCAAGGACCTGGACCTGACGCGCAGCGCGCTGGAGACCTGGGTGAGACAAGCCCGAACGGATGTGGGCCAGGGGAGCCCGGGAGCGCTGACGAGGGGGGAGAAGGAGGAGCTGACGCAACTGCGCCGCGAGGTGCGCCAGTTGAGGATGGAGCGAGAAATCCTAAAAAACGCGGCGGCCTTCTTCGCCAAGGAGAGCACGTGAGATTCACGGCCATCCAGGAGGAGAAGGCGAACTACCCGGTGGCGATGCTGTGCCGAGTGCTGGAGGTGTCCCGTGCGGGCTACTACGCCTGGGAGGGGCGGGAGACGTCGGCCCGCCAGAAGGCGGATGCGGCGCTGGTGGAGAGAATCCGGCAGGTGCATGAGAGCAGCCGTCGCACCTACGGCAGTCCGCGAGTCCGGGCCGAGCTGAAGGCCCAGGGGCAGAGGGTGGGTCGCCACCGCGTGGCCCGGCTGATGCGTCGGGCGGGACTGCGCGCTCGCAGGCGCCGAAGATTCGTGCACACCACGGACTCGAAGCACGGCCTGCCGGTGGCTCCCAACGTCCTGGCGCGAGACTTCAATCCTCCCGCGCCCGACCGGGCCTGGGCAACCGACATCACCTACGTGCCCACGCGCGAAGGCTGGCTGTACCTGGCGGTGGTGCTGGACCTCTTCAGCCGGCGCGTCATCGGCTGGGCCATGGACTCCCGCATCGACAGGCACCTGGTGCTCTCGGCCCTCGACATGGCGCTCAAGAGCCGCCGTCCCCCCGCGGGACTGGTGCATCACTCGGACCGCGGCAGCCAATATGCCTGTGCGGACTACCAACGGGCGCTGGCGGCCCGTGGCATCAGGTGCAGCATGAGCCGCAAGGGCAACTGCTGGGACAACGCCGTGGTGGAGAGTTTCTTCTCCACGCTGAAGACGGAGCTCGTGCACGACAGAGACTTCCCGACGCGTGAGTCCGCGAAGGCTGCCTTGTTCGAGTTCATTGAGGTGTTCTACAACCGCCAGCGGCGGCACTCCGCGCTCGGCTACGTCAGCCCCGTCGAGTTCGAGAAGACCGCCTCACAGGTGTCACTGGCGGCTTAACCCACCTGTCCACCAAACCCGGGCAAGCTCAAAGTACAAGACGAGCCACCACTTCGACGGGACCGTCCAGAATCCCCAGTGGCTCGGCTGATCATTCCAGACTTCCTGGTTAGACGAGTCAAAACCGGCAAATATGGATGCTCCCCCTACCCCGGAGCATTCATGCACCGCCCCCTTCGAGCAGGCCTTGTCGCCGCAGGACTCCTGAGCACCTTCTCCGGATGCGCTCCGGAGCCGGAACCCGCCGCCCCGGTGGAGGCGGAGGGCTACGGGCAGACGCAGCAGGGCGAGCGCGCCTACGACCCGGGCGCGGGATGGTCGCTGGCGTGGCAGGACGACTTCACGGGCTCGGCGCTG
The DNA here is from genome assembly GCA_023424585.1 of Pseudomonadota bacterium. Lineage (GTDB taxonomy): Bacteria > Myxococcota > Myxococcia > Myxococcales > Myxococcaceae > Corallococcus. The sequence continues at coordinate 3,494 of JAFADT010000042.1, read as the reverse complement.
AACACGGCCGCATGGAACGTGCTGACGAGCAACTGGGATCCGGTGACCAACAACTGCAACTTCGGCACGGGCGAGCTGGAGTTCCCGCGCGCGCAGAACGTGGCGGTGGCCAACGGCAAGCTGATCATCTCGGCGGAGCGCACGGCGGACAACCCCACGGACTCGCGCTGCCCGGGGCAATACCGGTCGTTCTACTCCGGCCGCATCCACACCAAGGGCAAGGTGGAGGGGCGCTACGGAAAGATCGTCGCGAGCATCAAGGTCCCTCCGGGCTACGGCATGTGGCCGGCGTTCTGGACGCTGGGCTCGAACATCCAGAGCGCGGGCTGGCCGGCCGCGGGGGAGATCGACATCCTGGAGTGGAAGTCCACGGAGCCCACGTGGATGAAGTCCGCGCTGCACTGGCACAACGGCGGCAACGCGGACTGGGGCACGGGCGCGAGCCGCGGCGTGGACCTGTCGCAGGACTTCCACACGTATGAAGTGGAGTGGACGGCGAACACCATCGTGTTCCGCCTGGACAAGGACTTCGTCTCCACCGCGACGTTCAACCACAACGAGTCCGAGTTCCAGCAGAACCACTACCTCATCCTGAACCTGGCGCTGGGCGGCGTCTGGTACGGGAACCCGGCGCCGGCGTCCATCGACCTGGCCTGGGGCGCGAAGAAGACGATGGAGGTGGAGTGGGTGCGCTGGTACCAGCCGGGCGGCTCGCAGTCGCTGGGGCTCACCAACCCGGGCTTCGAGAACGGCATGACGGGCTGGACCACCTGGAGCCCGAACGGCACGGGGGCGGCGGCGTACTCGGAGACGTACAACGGCGGGCACTCGGGCAGCTTCCACCTGACGCACTGGACGTCGGCGGCGCCCTACGAGGCGTGGACGTACCAGACGAAGTCGGGCCTCGCGGCCGGCAACTACAAGCTGCGCGCCTGGTTCCGCAAGGGCGGCACGTTCGACTTCGCGCGCTTCCAGGTGAAGGCCTGCGGTGACTGCGCGCCGGCCATCACCAACCTGGGCACCTACGGCAACTACACCCTGCTGGAGACGCCCGCCATCAACGTCACCAACGGCTACCTGGAGTTCGGCCTGCACAGCAAGTCACCGGCCCACAACGGCTCCAACTTCATCCACATGGACGACGTGGAGCTGATCAAGCTGTAGGCCACGGCTGTCTTCACGCGCGCGCCGGAGCGGACACCGGCGCGCGCGGCGGGCGTCCCACCTACGGCACGAGCACGAAGTCGTCCACGTACAGCGTGCCCTGATCCGAACCCGAGTCGTCCATCACGTAGAGGTCATCCACCGTGCCGGACGTCGCGCCCAGGGCGCTCAGCGGGATGGAGACCTTCTGCCAGGTGCCCGCCGCGATGGGGTGCCCCAGCGCCGTCTCCAGGTTCATGCTGCCCAGCGGCGTGCCGCCGTTGTAGAGCGCCAGCCGCACCTGCTGCCCGCCCGTCGTGCCTCCGTGCACCCAGAGGTCGATGGACTGGTACTGCGCCAGGTCCAGCCCCGTGTGGTGGAACATCAGCGCCTCCCAGTCATCCGGCTCGAAGCTGACCGCCGTGGACCCGGAGTGCACCGTGACGGACTGGTCCAGGTCGTGCGTCGCCCAGCTCCAGTCCTGGAAGCCGCTGCCCATCGCGTCGTCGTAGACGACCGTGCCCACCGACGGGAGCGCCTCCGTGAGGCCCTCCGTCAAAGCCAGGCCCTCCGCCACCGTCACGGCGCGGATGCCCGTCGACTGCACGTAGTCGAGGATGTTCGTGAAGTTGGACGTCCGGTACTGCGTCTCTCGCGTGGGCGTGCCGGTGCTGAACTCGTGGAAGAGGATGATGAGCCAGCTCTTCTCCGCGATGGCCTGGTTGATCCACCCCTTCACCGTCACCACCGACACCGCGCTCGACACGTCGTTCGCGCGCAGCTCGTAGATGACCGTGTCGCGGTAGTTGCGGCCCGCGTTGATGGTGCGGTGGCTGACGTACTCCGCCTTCAGCGCCGTCATCACCGGCGCGTTGTACGCGCCGTAGGGTGAAGCGAAGTCCTTGCCGCACGCCGCCCCCACGTTCGCCTCCAGCCACGCGCGCGAGTCGTGCAGCTCCGACGTCAGCTGCGCGGGCGTCAGCGTCGTCAGGTCCGCGTGCGTGCGCGTGTGGCTGGCGATCTCATTGCCCTCCGCCTCGAGCGTCCGCACCTGCGCGAGGCTCATGTAGCCGCCCCACCCCTGCGCCACCGCGTCGGTGACCAGGTAGTACGTGGCGGGGATGTTCCGCGACTTCAGCGCGGGCCGCGCCTGCGTGTACTGCGTGCTCCAGCCGTCATCCAGCGTGATGGAGATCATCCCTTCCGCGAACGGCGACGCGGCAAGCGCCGCGGAGGTGCCAAGCAGCGCCGCCGCGCAAAGCGCGCGCGAAGTCCCATTCTTCCAAGCCATGTCCTGTATCCCCCCTGTGAGGAGCTCCCAGGATATGCGCGTCCCCGGAGCGAAACCCAGACACCGCTTCCCGGTCACCGCCCGTGACGCACGTGCTAGAAGTCGGCCCGCCCATGAGTCTCTTCCGCCTCCCCTCCCTGCTCTGCGTCGTGCTCGCGCTCGCGGTGGGGTGTCAGCGTTCGACACCTCCCACTTCGGAGCCCCAGGCGCGGCGGATCGTCTCGTTGTCCCCGTCCGTCACGGAGACGCTGTTCGCCCTGGACGCGGGCGCGGAGGTCGTGGGCGTGTCCGACTACACCGCCCTGCCCGAAGGCACGCCCGCCCTGCCGAAGGTGGGCACCACGTTCGCGCCCAACTTCGAGGCGATCGCGAAGCTCAAGCCCACGCTGCTCGTGGATCAGCAGGTGAAGCAGGCTCCGGCGGAGGCGCTCTCCGCGCTCGCGCCGCTGAAGGTGCTGCCGTGGACGTCGCTGCAAGAGGTGGTGGGCAGCGTGAAGGAGCTGGGCCGGCTGAGCGGCCGTGAAGCCCAGGCCACCGCGCTCGCGGAGCAGTTGCAGCAGACGCTGTCGCGCCCCGCGCCCAGGGATGCCCCCCGCGTGTTGCTGGTGCTGGGCGACGTGGGGGGCGCGTTGTCGGAGGTCTGGTACATGAAGCGCGCGTCGCTGCACGGCGCCGCGCTGGAGGCGGCGGGGGCTCGCAACGCCGTGGCGGAGGACGTCACGGGGCCTCCCAACCTGTCGCTGGAGGGCGTCATCGCGCTGGATCCGGACGCGGTGCTGGTGCTCGTCAACGCGCCGGCGCTGGACGCCTCGCAACAGGCGCGGATCCTTTCCCCGTGGAAGCAGCTCACCGGCCTGCGCGCGGCGCGGGAGGACCGGGTGCGGCTGGTCATCGGGCCCGACGTGCAGTCCACCGGCCCCGCCATCCTCCACGTCGTCGAGCTTCTCCGCGCCGCCCTGGGCACCCTGCCCCCTCCGCGATGACGGCCGGGCTGACGCTGGACGCGGTGACGGTGCGGGCGCGAGGACGGGCGCTGCTGGACGGCGTGTCCCTCCACGTG
>JAFADT010000030.1 GCA_023424585.1 Pseudomonadota bacterium | reverse complement strand
GCGCGGGAGCGGGCGGCGCGGGAGGAGGTGGAGGCGGCGCTGGCCCGGGCGGAGCAGACGGTGAGCGCGCTGCGCGAGGCGGAGGAGCGCTACCGGCTGGCCACGCGCGCCACGCATGACGTGCTGTGGGACTGGCACTTCGCCACGGACCGCGTGCGGTGGGACCCGGGGACGGGGGACGCGTTCGGCCACGCCACGTCCATCCTGGAGCACAAGCTGGGCTGGTGGGGCGAGCGCGTGCACGACGAGGACCGGGACCGGGTGGTGGACCGGCTGGTGGAGTTCGTCGCGTCCACGGGCGACGTGTGGAGCGAGGAGTACCGCTTCCAGCGCGCGGACGGCAGCTGGGCGCACGTGCTGGACCGGGGCGTGCTGGCGCGCGACGATGAGGGGCGTCCGGTGCGGATGATTGGCTCCATGATGGACGTCACCGAGCGCACCCGCCAGCTGGAGACGATGGTGGAGGAGGCGCGCTTCCGCGAGCGCTTCATCGGCATCCTGGGGCACGACCTGCGCAACCCGCTTAACGCCATCGTGCTGTCGGCGCGAGCGCAGAAGCGCCGGGGGCCGCTGGAGTGCACGCCGGAGCAGCACCGCCAGCACGCGCAGCGCATCGAGTCCTCCGCGACGCGCATGGGGAACATGATCGCGGACCTGCTGGATCTGACGCGCGCCCGGCTGGCCGGCGGCATCCCGCTGCGCAAGGGCCCCACGGACCTGGGGGCGGTGTGCCAGCAGGTGGTGGACGAGCTGTCCGCGGCGTACCCGAACCGCGCGGTGGCGGTGGACGTGGACGGCAAGGCGGAAGGAGAGTGGGACGCGGAGCGGCTGGCGCAGGTGCTCTCCAACCTGGTGGGCAACGCGCTGGAGCACGGCAGCCCGGACGCGCCGGTGTTCCTGCGCTGCTGGGCGAAGGGCGAGCACCAGGTGCTGGAGGTGCAGAACCCCGGCTCGCCCATCCCGGAGGAGCTGCGCGAGCGGCTGTTCGATCCATTCCGCCAGGGCGAGGGCGAGCGGGCGCACGAGCAGGGCCGGCGCCACGGCGGGCTGGGGCTGGGGCTCTTCATCGTGAAGGAGATCGTCCAGGCGCACGGGGGGACGGTGGAGGTCACGTCGACGCAGAAGGACGGCACGACGTTCACGGTGCGGCTGCCTCGGCCGCCGCGCCCCAAGGCGAAGGCGAAGGCGGGCCGAGGTCGGACCCGAACCGCCTGATCTTTCGGAAGGGGTCAGCGTTCGCCGCCATGCGGTGAAGCAGGGAGCGTCCGCCGCCGCACGCCGCGCGTGTTGTGCGAAGGACCGAAGGGGATGGGCCGGGAGGGCAGGGGCGCTGCTCACTTCGTCGGAGTGCGTTTACCGGTTGATCAGACCGCACGGCCCGTGCGGTCACCCACGCGGAGGCAGCCCTATGCAGCGCAATCCCCCTCGCAACGCCCTGTTTCGTTCCGCTCCCTGGACGGCGCTCTGTCTTGCCGCGGCCCTGGTGGGCTGTGGCGCTCCCCTCGACGAAGGCTCGGACGTGGTGACGGGCCGGTCCGCGGAGGCGCTCGCCTCCACCAATGGCATGACGTTGAACGGCATGACCTTGAATGGAATGACCTTGAACGGGATGACCCTGAATGGCCTGTTGGTGAATGGCCTGACGGCGACGGCCCTGTCCACGAGCGCATTCCAGACCTGGTTCCAGCAGGATCCCGCGCTGTCGGACATGGTGATGCGCTACGTGGTGAAGTGCTCGCTGGGGGCGGGGGTGGCGCTGACGTACCAGTCCCCGTCCACGGGCGCGCGCTACACCTGGGATGGGAGTCTGGGACTGGCGCAGGGGTGGGCGGGCGGGCAGCCGGCGACGGTGGCGGAGCAGCAGGTGGTGAGCGCGTGCCTGGCGGCGCACGCGAACAAGTATGGCGTGCACGTGAACATCTCCCTGCTGGGGCGCGACGCGGCGGGCGGGGCGGTGCCGTACACCCCGGACGAGCTGAATACATACAGCGAGAAGGAGGCGTGCTTCTTCGGCAACCTCTTCACGGGCGAGGGCGTGTTCGCGGCGAACGACGGCGCGTACCTGGACTACGACGAGAGCACGGTGCGCACCTGCGGCCTGTCGTCCTGGAGTGACACCGTGTCGTGCGAGCCCATGAAGCACGTGGGCGCGTGCCGGTACTACTGCACGCTGGACGCCACGCGGACGTACTACACGCGCTGCACGTATAACGGCGTGAACTACCGGCCCGTCACCACGCGCATGCTGCCCCAGGACATCTACCGCTGCGGCGACGGCGTGTGCCAGCTGACGGAGAAGTGCGGCGGCGGCAACACGGCCGACAGCTGCGCGGCGGACTGCGGCCCCTGCCCGTAGGCGCGGGCGGCGCGGGGTGTCTCACGTGGGGCGGGGCCGCGCGACGTGGAGGCGGTAGCGCGTGACGAGTTCCCCCCACCAGCGGCCCATCGTCGCGAGGGTGGCCGCGCCATCCTGGCCGTGGCGCACGGGGTGGTCCATGCGGATGGCGTCCCAGCCCCGGTGCTCCAGCACGACGCGGGTGCCGCCGAAGGTGGGCTCGAAGCGGACGTCGACCTCGGTGGTCTCCCCGGGGGCGAAGTGGGTCGCGCGCCACTGGAAGACGAGCCGCGCGCCGGGCTCCCAGACGAGCACGCGGCCAATCTCGAAGACCTCCTCCTCGAAGGACTCCAGCAGGCGCCCGCCGGGGCCGGGCGGGTCGAAGCGCAGGACGCCGCGGGGGTTCCGGACGGCGCGGTAGCGCGGGCCCTTCTTCCACCAGAGGTCGGTCTCCTGGGTGAAGACCTCGAAGGCGTCCAGCGGGGACACGGCGACGAAGGTGGTGACGCGGGCGCGGTCCGCGGTCATGACTTGCGGCCTCCGGAGGGCTTCGTGGCGCGGGTGCGTTCGGCGTGGGCCTTGAAGGCGCCCAGCTGGTCCTCCCAGAAGGACTCCACCTCGTCGAGCCAGCCGCGCAGGGCGGCGAAGGGCTCCGGGCGCAGCGAGTAGACGCGCACGCGGGCGTCGTCCGCGTCGATGCGCTCCTCCACGAGCCCCGTCTGGCGCAGCACGCGCAGGTGGCGGGACATGGCCGGAGGGCTCATGTCGAACGCGGCGGCCAGCTCGCCAGCGGGCTGGGGCCGGCGGCGCAGCCGGTCCACGACGCCCCGGCGCGTGGGGTCGGCGAGGGCGGCCAGGGTGCGGTCGAGCGCGGACGGGGGAGCCATGGGCGCGGGAGGCTACCTGGGCCCGGAGACGCGCTGGGTGAACCACCAGCGGTGGCCCTCCAGGTCCTGGGCGCCGTAGGTGCGGTTGGTGCCCCAGTCGTCGCCGTAGTTCTTGGTCTCGGGCTCCGAGAGGATGACGGCGCCGGCCGCGCGCGCCTGGGCGCAGTGGGCGTCCACGTCGTCCACGTAGACCATGAGGGTCTGGGTGTTGACGCCGTCGTGCAGCCGGGGGCTCTGGTGGAGGCCGTGGCGCCCGGAGGAGTTCACCATGATGACGCCGTCGCCGTAGACCAGCTCCGAGTGCACGATGGTGTTGTCCGCGCCCTCCACCTTGAGGCGCGTCTGGAAGCCGAAGGCGCGCTCCAGCCAGTCGATGGCGGCGGGGGCGTCCACGTAGAAGAGGCTGGAAGAGATGCGCGGCCAGTCCTCGGGAATGGGCTTCATGGCGGTGACTCCTGGGGGATGGAATTCGTTAACTTGAAGGTGAATGATTAAACGCTAAGTTAAGTACCGTCAATCCTCCAGGAGCGCTAGAAGACGCCCGGGAGCGGCTGGCGGCGGCCGGGCATCCGGGGGGCCTGGCCGGGGTCGGAGGGTGGCGCCGCTCGCGGTCCGAGGACGGCGGGCAGGGAGGGGGGGAGCTTCCCCACGTACAGCAGGCCCTGGAGGCCCTCGGTGGCGGAGGGGGCGCGGCGCTGGCGGTACGGGCTCAGGCCGGGGCGGGCGGCCACTGTGGGGCGGGCGCTGCGCGAGCCGGCCCGGTCCGGCTCGGACCAGGTGGTGACGCGCTGGTGGGGGTCCTCCGTTTCCTCGAACGCGTAGCCCTGTGCTTCCAGGAGCTGGTGCGTGGCGGCGAGCGCCTCCGCCAGGGGCTTCCGGAGGACGTGCGCGTACCTGGGCGGCTCCGACGCGGGGGCCCGCTTCGAGTGGGCGCAGCCCGCCGATATCCAGAGCAACGCGACGACGAGTCAACGGTGACGCATCCAGCCTCCAGGTGCGAGGAATGTGAGCTCTTCGTAGGCGAGCCCAACTGGCGCTGGAAAGACCAGAGGGGGCGTCAGCGCGACGGCGGGTACTTCTGGAGCTTCCGCTGGAGCGACCGGCGGTGGATGCCCAGCTTGCGGGCGGCCTCGGAGATGTTGCCGGCGCTGTCCGCGAGCACGCGGTGGATGTGCTCCCACTCCGCTCGCGCCAGTGACGGCGCCTGGAGCGTCTCCGGCGCCGCGACGTTCGGTGCTTCCTCCGCCCGCGCGAACGCCGCCAGGATGTCGTCCGCGTCCGCGGGCTTCGGCAGGTAGTTCACCGCTCCCAGCCGGATGGCGTCCACCGTCGTGGAGATGCTGCCGTAGCCCGTCAGCACGATGACTCGCGTGGACGCATCCACCGCCAGCAGGTCGCGCACCAGCTCCAGCCCGCTGTGGCCCGGCATGCGCAGATCCACCACCGCGTACTCCGGTGATTCGCGCCGCGCCGCCGCCATGGCTTCGTCGTGGTTGCCCGCCGTCGTCACGTCCCAGCCGCGCTCGCGGAAGGCCCTCGCCAGGCGCTCGCGCAGCGTGCTGTCGTCGTCCACCAGCAACAGGCTGGGACGCTGATCCACCGGGACCGTGCTCATGCCGCCGCTTCCTTCGCGCCCTCGCCCGGCAGGCTCAGGCTCGCCGTCGTGCCCTCCCCCGCCTTCGAGCGCAGCTCCAGGGAGCCTCCCAACTGCTCCGCCAGCGAGCGCGCCAGGAACAAGCCCAACCCCATGCCTTCGCCCGGCGCCTTCGTCGTGAAGAACGGCTCTCCCGCGCGTGTCAGCACCGCCTCTGGCATGCCCTGGCCCTCGTCGCGCACCTCCAGCCGCGCGCCCGTGCCCTCCGGCAGCGCCCGCAGCTCCACGCCCCGGCCCGCGGGCGTTGCCTGGAGCGCGTTCTTCACCAGCCCCCGCAGCACCCTCGCGAGCGCTCTCGGCGGTCCGTGCACCCGCTGTGTCCTCAGGGCCTCCGGCACATCCACCCGCACCCGCTCGCGGCCCGTCAGCTCCGACAGCGTCTCCTCCACAAGCCGCTCCAGCGGGATGGGCTGGAAGGGCTCGCCCGTCGTCTGACCCGCGTCCGCGGACATCTGCACCAGCACGTCCCGGCAGCGGTCCACCTGCTGGCGGATGAGCCTCAAATCCTCTCTCACTGACTCAGATGTCTGTGATGCCGCGAGCGCCCGCTCCAGCTCCTTCGCCACCACCGCGATGGTGGACAGCGGCGTGGACAGCTCATGCGCCGCGCCCGCCGCCAGCGTCGCCAGCGAGGCCACCTTCTCCTGCCTCGCGTGCCTTGCCCTCGCCTGCTCCAACTCCTGCTCACGCCGGGCCAGGGCTCGCGTCACGCGCTGGATGAAATACACGATGAAGCCCGCCGCCACCGCGAACGCCACCCACATGCCGCTCAGGTGCAGCCGCATCAGCTCCGCGTGGTCCGGCCGCTCCAGCCCCGGCAGCGTCACGTCCTGCAACACGAACAGCGACCCGAACGCCACCAGCGTGACGCCCAGCATCGCCCACGTGCGGCGCGGCGGCAGCAGCACCGTGCCCAGCGCCACGTTCACCAGGTACAGCGTGGTGAAGGGGTTGTGCGTGCCACCGCTCAGCGCGAGCAGCCCCGTGAGCACCAGCGTGTCCCAGAGCATCAGCCCGAAGATGGCCGCCTCCGCCACCGGCCGCGCCCTGGCGAGCCCCGCGCGCACCGCCGCGTTCGTCACCGCCTCCAGACCCAGCAGCGCCACCAGCGCGGGCACCGGCAGCACCAGCTTCAGGCCCCACGCCGCCACCGCCACCAGCACCGCCTGCCCCACCAGCACGCCCCAGCGCAGCCGCAACAGCCACACCAGGTTGATGCGGGCGCGGAGCGAGGGTTCGGAGGAGGGCCGCGGTGATGGCGTCATGGCGTGGCGGAGGACATCGCCACGGAGCGGGCCACCGTGTCCAGCGCCGCCGCCGCCGCGTCGGGGGACTCCAGGTCCACCGTGGCCAGCCACGTGTCCCAGGCGAGCGCGAAGGTGCGCTCGGCCGCCGGCTCTTCCTCGGACAGCGTCAGCCCGTCCAGCACCACGTCCACCGTGGCCACGTTGGACGTCACCAGCCGGAACGGCTGGGGCTCACCGCCCCCCGCGGGCACCCGCGTCCCCTCCAGCCACAGCGTGCGCTCCCTCATGTCCACGCCGCTGTCCGCGCCCGGCAGCCCCTCCGCGTCCGCGTCCGCGGGCTCGAAGGTGAGCCGCGCCCGGCAGTAGCGCCCCGGCGGAGGCCGCACCGTGCCCAGCGTCAGCACGTCCCCGTCCGGCCGCTCCAGCCCGCTCACGTGCGGCACGCCCAGCTTCAACGGCGACCCCACCGAGTGCGCGTGCGCGGTTCCAACGGGCGACAGCGCCTTCAAGAGCCGCCAGCCCAGCGCCTCCTCGCACGGCCTCAGCTCCACGCTGCCCAGCGCCACGTAGCCGCGCGTCAGCGTGAGCACCTGGCCGTCCGCGCGCGTGAAGGACCGGTCGCCGCCCGCCGCCTGCATGCCCTGCGCGGCGGCCCGGTGCTCCAGGCCCAGCGTGACGGTCATGCCATCCACGCGCTCGCCACACGCGCTCAGCATGCACAGCCATCCCAGCCATCCCAGACGCGCGGCGCGGAGCATCACAGGTCGTACGCGAGCGAGAGCACCGCGATGGGCGTGGACGACACCCGGCGCAGCTGGTTGACGACGGGGATGCGCACCCCGGCCTGCACCACCACGTCCATGCCCGGGCTGAAGAGGAGGTCCGGCGACGCGTAGGCGATGAAGCCTCCGCCGGACTCCTCCGGCGTGCCGTTCGTGTCCGGCGCCTTCTCCGCCCGGGTGTCCACGCCCAGGCGCACCGCCCAGGTGGGCGACGGCTGATACTGCGCCGCCACCTGCGTGCGCACCGACGCGCCCAGCCGATAGTCGTCGCGCCCGCGCGAGGGCAGGAAGCCCAGGGCGCTCGCGAGGAACGACCAGCTGCCCCGGAAGCCCTGCCACGCCAGCCCCGCCATCGGATCCACGGAGCCGCTGCCGGGCTGCGCGTCGATGCCCAGCGCCGTCCCGTCCCGCGCGCGCAGCCGGGGGCCGGTGGGCAGCTTCACCCCGCCCACCACGCTGAGCAGCTGGTCCGGCGAGAACTCCTTGTCCTTCCACACGAACGCCTTCGCGCTCACGTCGATGTCGCCCAGCCCCCAGCCGCGCTCGAACCCCAGGCTCACGTCCTGGACCTCGCGCGCCTGGAGCGGCAGGTTCACCGCCAGCACCAGCCAGGGCCTGGGCGCGTACGCCACCGCCACGTCCATGCGCAGCTCGCGCAGCCGCTGCGCGTCCACGCCCGCCACGCCCTCCGTGTGGCCCCACGCGCGCAGCATCGTGGACAGCCGCAGGCGCCCTTCGAAGGGCTGCTCGCCGCCCATGGACGTGAGGGTGGGGTCCCCGCACGCGCAGCTCGCGCAGGCCCACGCCGCGGACGCGGGGGCGAGGAGGAGCGCGGCGCTCAGGAGGGCCAGGATGGAGGTGCTCAAGGCGTGGCCACCCTAGCGTCCCCCCGCTCCGGCGCACTGTGGCGTGTTGTCGCAGCCCGCCGGTGCGTCACCCCGGGGACGGACCGGCGGTCCGCCCGCCTGGGGAACGGGCAGGGGAGCGGGGGCCGGCTGTCCGCCCGCCCGGCCGTGCGTATCTGGAGAATGACACCCACCCGTCCGCGTTGCGGGGGGACACGTCGGAGGCACGGAGGTCATCCATGGGGCTGCTCGCACCGCTGGGACGACTGCTGTTCTCGGTCATCTTCATCACCAGCGGGCTCAATCACTTCATCCAGCTCCAGGCCCTCACGGCCTACGCCCAGGCGTCCGGTGTGCCCGACGCACGGCTGGCGGTGCTGGTGTCCGGCGGGGTGCTGGTGGTGGGGGGGCTGTGCGTCCTGCTGGGCACCTTCGCCCGCCTGGGCGCGGCCATGCTCGCCGTGTTCCTGGTGGCGGCCGCCTTCATGGTCCATCACTTCTGGAAGATGGATGATCCGGTCCAGGCCCAGAACAACCTCATCCACTTCATGAAGAACCTCTCCATGGCGGGAGGCGCCCTGCTCATCGTCTACTTCGGGCCCGGCCCCTTCAGCCTGTCGCGCAAGAAGCGCGAGAGCTCCCTGGGCGGCATGAAGCTGGGCGCGCCCCTGCGCTGAAGGACGCGCGGGCGCGCCGTGGCATCAGGTCCCGACGTGGGCGGCCTGCGGGGTGCGCAGGGTGAAGAAGGCGACCTCCGGCGTGCTGCCCCGGCGCAGGTACGGACCGCCGAAGCCGAAGCCCAGCCCCTGGTTCACGTACAGGTGGTTGCCGTTCACCCGGTAGTGGCCGCGGATGTAGGGCTGGCCCGCGCGGCGGAAGATGGCCTCGGTGAGGCCTCGCACGATGAACTGCCCGCCGTGCGTGTGCCCGGAGAACTGCACCAGCCCCGCGTGCGCGGGCAGCTGCTCCGCGGTGGGCGGCGTGTGGGCCAGCACCAGCCGCGTGCCGGTCGTTGGCGCGCCCCGGAAGGTGGCCTCCACGTCCGCCATGCCGGTGAGCCCGTCGTCGATGCCCAGCACCGTCACCGGCGCGCCCTTCACGTGCACCACGCGGTGCTCGTTCTGGAGCACCGTGTAGCCCAGGTCCTCGAAGCCCGCGCGCAGGTAGGGCACGTCCACCCAGTGGTCATGGTTGCCCATCACCACGAAGACGGGGCCGTTGAGCCCCTGGAGCAGCTGGCGCACGCGCGGCAGCGGCTTGGGGCTGTGGGTGACGTAGTCGCCCGTGAGGAACACCAGGTCCGGCGCCGCCTCGTTCACCGCGGCCACCGCGCGGCGGATCCGCACGTCGGAGGTCGCCTGGCCCACGTGCACGTCCGACAGCTGCGCGATGCGCAGGCCGTCATGCTCCGGGTGGATGCTGTCCAGCTGGAGCAGGTGCTCGGTGAGCACGAAGTGGTCCCGCCAGCGCAGGCGCCGGTCCGGCCGGAAGGGGTCGGGGCCTCGCGCCTGGAGCTCGTTGCGGCCGTGGGGCTCCACTGCCTCGGAGATGGCGAGGGAGGAGGTGGCACCAGCGGCGTGACGGCGGCGGGCGAGTTTCAGGCGCATGCGTTCGGATTCCTCCGGTGGGGCGAGGGCGATTGTAGAGAGCGATCCCGAGGGCCGTGAAGCCCGGGGGCCGGTCCGCCTGCCCGCTCGAGCGAAGGCAAGGGGGCGGAAGCAGAACCGGGCCTCCTTCCCGAACATTTCCGCGCCTTCCAGGCGGGCGCCGCGCCGCCGTGACGCCGGGTGCGACATGCGCAGCATCCCGGCGTCAGGGTGGGACCTGCTAGTAGCCGCGCAGCACCGTCAGGCCCTCGGAGGTGAGCACCAGCAGCATGCCGGAGGTGCCGGAGCCGTCGTACACCAGCTGGAGCACCTTGTTGCCGCGCACGCCCGCCACCTTCTCCAGCGTCTTGGCCGGGGTCAGCCGGTAGAGGCCGCCCGCGTTGGTGCCGATGAAGAGCGAGCCATCCTGGGTGGAGGCCAGGCTGTTGACGTTGCCGAGCGCGGACACGTCCGCGCCGACGCGGGTGCCCTTCTGGAAGGGGTTGGTGGCGGAGAGGATGGTCATCTCCCACAGGCCCAGCGACTTGCTGCCCAGGTAGTACTTCCCGTCGGTGGTCTGCTGGAAGCCGCGCCACTCGTCGAAGTCCGCCTGCGAGTTGACCTCCGGGAGATAGGAGGACTTCACCTTCTGCTGGTTGATGTCCGACCTGAGGGTGTCGTCCCAGGTCTCCAGCTTCGTGTCGGGCGTGACGGTGCCGAAGTTCCAGTCGTTCGCGATGAGCACGTCCCCCTCCGGCGAGATGCCCAGGCCGTAGGTGTAGCCGGCGTACTGCGAGCCCCTCGCGTCGAACCACACCGGGTGCCGGTGGGCGTTGTACGTCAGGCCCCGGAGGCGCACGACGCCGTGGTTGGTGCCGAAGAAGACGTCGCCCTTGTTGGGGCCGCGCAGCACGGACGCGCAGCTGAGCATGGCGCGGTCTTCGTCGAAGTGGTGGTCGTTGCTGTTGCGGATGCCCAGGCTGACGCCGTCCACCACGCTCGGGCCCGTCTGGATGAAGGGCGTGCCGTCCGCGTCGGTGTTGGCGCGGCGGGACTGGTTGATGTGGCTTTCGAGGGTGACCTGCCCGCTGGCGTCCAGCTTCACCGCGTCCACGTCGCCCTGCTTGTAGAGCTGTAGCCGGCGCGCGCTGAACGGGTAGCAGGTCTGGTCGTTCACCGGCCTCTCGCAGGGCTTCGCGGTGACGATGAAGTTGGTGTGCAGCCCGGGGTACTCCGGATCCACGTCCAGGTCCGGCGCGCTGTAGCCCACGTAGGCGCGGCCCGCCTCGCCGCCGCAGATGACGGTGGAGGACTGCCCCTCCGCCGCCTGGCCCACGGGCCCCGCCACCCAGACCAGCTTCTGCGTGTCCGCGCGCACCACGCCGACGCGGGCGCCGTCCAGCACCCAGATGTTCTTGCCCAGGTCGATGCCCACCGACTTCACCTTGCCGATGCCGTAGCGGTCCGAATAGTCCGTCACCGGATCCGCCGGCCATGGAT
>JAFADT010000520.1 GCA_023424585.1 Pseudomonadota bacterium | reverse complement strand
TCTCCGACCCGGGCTCCGGCGCGGCGGGCACGGGCTCGCGCACGGACACGCGGGGCGGGGGCGCGGCCTCCGCCTGCGAGCGCGGGGGGGCGGGCTGTTGGAAGACGATGGGCGGGGCGGGGGCCGGCTCGACCGGGGCCTCCAGGGGCCGGTGCAGCCAGGCCACCGCGAGACACGACAACACGACCCCCGTGCCTCCGACACTCCAGACGATGCGGTTCATGGGTTCCCCTCTGGACGCACCTGTGGCGGTGCGCGCGCCCGCTCGCCTTTCCGCGAGAGACCCGCAATAGATGCCACATGGGTTCAAATGTAATCAAGTTGCATTTAATGGGTGGGGCGCGGGGCGCGCCTTGTGGGGGGCTGTCACCGCGATTCGACGAAGGAAGGCTGTCCCTGACGCCTCGGCTTCGCTGAAGATGGCTCGCTGTTCCCCCCGCAGGCCTGGAGGTGCCGTGAAATGAGAGGGTCGTCCTTCTTGTCGCGCGTCCTGGTGTTGACCGTGCTGGTGCTCCCCGCGTTGGCGCAGGCGGGCTCATACCTTCGGGTGGTGAGCTGGAACCTTCGCCACGAGGGTTGGGCGGCGGAGCAGACGTATCTGGATGACGCGAAGCAGCTGTGGACCCAGTTCGGCGCGAACAGCAACTCGAAGAACGGCTGTGACCTGGTGTTCCTCCAGGAGGTGATGGAGTCCGCCGCGGCGACGGCCATCGCGCAGAACCTGACGCAGGTGTCCGGGGTGACGTGGAAGGCGGTGGTGACGCCGCTCCTCGGCCGGTCGTCCTACAAGGAGTCCTACGCGGTGCTGTACCGGACGGACACGGTGTCGCTCCTGTCCTCCTCGGTGTGGACGGACGCGGGGGACCTGTTCGAGCGCGAGCCGCAGGTGGTGAAGGTGCGCCACGTGCCGACGGGCGCGGACTACACCTTCCTCAACTGGCACGCGGTGTGGGGCACGGCGGCGGACCGCACGGCGGAGGCGCAGGCCATCGACGGCGTGTTCGCGTCCGTGCAGTCCGCGAGCAGCGTGGACCAGGACGTCATCCTGGTGGGCGACCACAACATGGCCTGCACGCACGCGTCCTGGAGCCAGCTGAAGGGCCTGTCGCCCGCGGTGACCTGCAAGCTGGACGTGGCCACCACGATGAACACGTCCGGGGGCTACGCCAACGCGTACGACCACTTCTGGATGCAGGACACCTACGTGACGGAGTTCTCCAGCACGGGCCGCGACTACATCGCGAACCCGGTGGACTACGTCACCCGGCTGTCGGACCACGCGCCGGTGTGGCTGTCCCTGTACTCCAACAGCGACACGGACTGATGCGCGTGAAGCGGGTCCTGGGCGGGCTGGGGGTGGCGGTGCTCCTGGGCGTGGGCGCGTGGATGCTGCTGCGGTCCGCGCCCACGTCGCCGCCGGCGCCGTCACCACCTCCCGTGTCCATGCGGGTCGAGGACGCCGGTGTGCCGGACGTCGCGCCCGTGGTGGAGACGGCCGAGGTCGCGGACGCGGGCCTGTGGCTGACGGCGACGCTGGAGGGGGCGCATCCGTTCGAGGGCGAGGCGCGCGTGGGCGCGGCGTTCATCGTCGAAGGCGATGAGGGGTGGTGGGAGGAGGCGCGGCGACAGCGGGTGAGCAGCTTCGCGGGGCCTTCGCGCCTGGAGGACCTGGCCAACGTGCGCGAGTGGATGACGGCGCCCGCCACCGCTTCCCCACGGGGGGGCGTGGTGGGGCCCGTCGCGGTGCCCCCCGCGCCGCGCTACCAGGTGGTCGCGTTCGAGCCAGATGGGACCTTCTGGTGGGCGGACTTCGTGCCGGACACCTCGCCGAGGACGGGGACGCTGGACGCGGGCGTGCTGCGCGCGAACCGGCCCACGGGCGTGAGCCTCCGGCTGGACGGTGCGCGGGGCATGGAGGGGACGTTCTCCGTGCGCGTCGAGCGTGACGTGGATCCCCAGGACGCCGAGCGGGCCAGCGCCCTGCTGCCCGTGCTGGCGTTGGCGGACCCGGCGCTGGGAGGGGCGATTGTGAATGGCACGCCGGTGCCGCTGCGCTCGGACGGAGACACGCGCCTGGCGCCGCTGCCTCCGGACCGGGCGGTGAGGCTGTGGTTGCGCGCGCCCTCGGGGCGGGAGGGAGGTCCGGTCGAGGTGCCCCTGCGTGAAGGCACCGTGAACGCGGTGACGCTGGACGTGGCGCGGCTGTTCCCCGAAGGCGTGGGGCGCTCCGTCACGCTGCGTGGACGCGTTCTGTTGGGGAACTCGTCCAGCGCGGGGGGACGGAGGGTGAGCTGGGCGGGAGGAGAGGCGCCGGTGGACGCGGACGGGCGCTTCACGATCGCCGGCGTCCCGGGCTGGCTTGCGACGCGCTTCACCGTCTGGCGCGGCATGGACGGGGGCGGCCGTCCGGAGGCACCTTCGCGGTGGGACTTCGACTTCACGCCCACGGAGGGGATGCCGGAGACGGTGGACGTGGAGTGGCGCGTGCCGATGTACCGGTGGCTGGTGGTGCGGATGGATGCCTTCACGCGAGCGCAGCTGAAGGAGCGCGCGTCGCCGCCGTATCCGGTGTACCTGCTGGAGCGGCGCGACGCGCAGGGCGAGTGGCGCGAAGTCCCCACGCAGGAGTTCGTCCCAGAGGAAGACGGCGTCGCGGTGTCCCTGCTGGACCCCGGCACGTACCGCGTCCAGGTCGCGTCATCGCCGTATGAAGCCCGGCCGAGCAGTGTGGCGCGGGTGGGCGCGGAGGAGGCGACCACGGACGTGCGGCTGTCGCCGGCCGCCTCCTTCGGGGCTCCCTGTGAGGTGCACGTCACCCGCCAGGGACGTGCCGTGGCGGGGGCCCTGGTGACGGGGGGCGGGAAGCACCGCTCGATGCCTCCCGCGCGCGGGGAGACGGACAGCGCGGGACGCTGGTCCCTGGGTGCCGTGACCTCTGACGTGCTGCCGATGTTCGTGCAGGGCGCGGAGGGCGAATGGGAGGGCGATGGCGCGGAGGCGTGTCGCCGCTCGGGCGTCGTCGAGGTACGGCTGTAGGTTCAGGCGGCGGAGGCCGCTAGAAGGTCGTCGGGGGTGCTGGCCAGCTCGGCGCTCTCCTCGGCGACCTCTTCCGCGGTGCGGGCCTGGGCGGTCAGGGCTTGCATCCACACCTCCAGGACATCCATCAGCGCGCTGCGCAGCTCGCCCTGGAGGGGGGACAGCAGCCTCGCCATGCGCTCCTGCACCTGCGCGTCGAGCTCATCCGCGAGCGCGCGGCCCGCGTCGGTGAGGCGCACGCGCACGCGGCGGCGGTCATGTCGCACGGAGCGTTCGCGGCGCACGAGGCCGCCGTCCTCCAGCCGATCCACCAGCCGGCTCAGGCGCGGCATGGCGAGCCCTCCCAGGCGCAGGGCGAGCACTCCCATGGGCAGCAGGCTCTCCGAGCGCACCCACCAGAGCGCCTGGAGCTCCCGGGGTTCCCAGTGGGGATGGCTCAGGGCCGCCAGGGGGCTCTCCATGGCGCCGCACCGGGCCGCGTCCACCAGGAGGTTCCGCCACCGCGCCACCTGCACGCGCACTTCCGCCGAGAGCTCCGACATGCATCCCTCCCCTGCCGTGAGCACGCACCCGCGTCCAGGCCCCGCGAGCCTCGCCTCCGACATCCCGCGGGCTCCAAGGCCCCGCGAAGGACTCAACGGAGCTACGCGACGGACATATCGAAGCGGTTTCTGACCGGATTCTTCCGGGCCTTCGCGGACGGTCCGCGCAAGGTCGCGGCCTCGGGCTCGCGGGGACGCCTCGATGCGGGCCGAAGTGTTCGCGTGCGGCCCCCGGTCCGTGGACCGAAACACTCCGGGCGCCGGGAGGCGCTGACCCCGGCGGACGTGCGTTGCGTCACCGGGCACGTCGCCTTGCTCGCCGCCGTGGCAGCGGGCCGACCGTTACTCCGCGCCCGCCGCCTTGCGCCGCGCATTGCGCGCCTTGGCGTGGGCCTTGTCGAAGCCCTCGTAGAAGCGCACGGCCTGCTCCCCCACCATCTGGATGTGCTGGTTGTTGAGGTACGCCGTGATGGGCGCCGCGACCAGCGGCATCGCGCGGCCCAGCGTCGTCATGCCGCCCTTGGCGAGCAGCAGCGCCGCCAGCTTCCCCAGCACCTTCGGCCCGGAGCGGTGCAGCGGCCCCAGCCCGTTGGCGTAGCCGAACAGGTCCAGCAGCTCCCCTCGCGCGCGGTCCGTCTTGAGGTTCGCCTTGTAGAGCGTGGCCACGTCCGTCAGCAGGACGAGCTGCAGGTACGCCATGAACGTCAGGTCCGCCGGCAGCGAGATGAGCCCGAACACGCCGCTCACGCCGCCCACCATGCTCGCGAAGCTCTTCTTCTCATCCACCAGCCGCTGCGCCAGCTCCTTCGTCGTCGCGGACGGGTAGCGCTTCTCCAGCTCCGCCACGCGCACGCGCGCCCGGCCAATCTCCGCCTGGATGAGGTCCGACAGGCGCAGCGACCCCAGCTTCTTCAGCTCCGCGGGGGTCAGCTTCTTCATGAAGCCCAGCCGCTCCGTCACGCCGTCGTAGAAGGCCATGTCCTCCTCCTTGGCCGCGAGGCTCGCGGCCGGTCGTCTCTAGTAACCCCGCTCCGCCAGGTACAGGTCCACCAGCGCGCCCTCTTCGTACCAGGCGTGTCGCATCTCGGACTGGAACCACCGCGAGTCCGGCCGCGCCGAGCGCACCTCCAGCTTCACCTTGTCGGGCCCCGTGTCGATGACCGCCGCGCGCGCCTTGCACGCCGCGCCCGGCTCCTCGCCGAAGCCCCCCTCCAGGCACACCTCGTCCCCCACCGCCAGGCGCCGGGCGTACTCCCTGGCCAGATAGAGCGCGTCGTCACAGCCGCCGCGCACGGAGGACTTCCCCAGCGCATCACAGCGGTCCTGCGCGGGCGCGCGGATGACCGGCACGTTGGAGATGAACGCGTCCTCCGCGTTGGGGTCGCGTTGATACGGGCCCACCCGCGTGCACCCCGTCACCGCCACCAGGGTCACCAGTCCCGCCCACATCCACTTCATCGCGTCAGCGCCTCCGGGACGCGCACCGCCGCGCCCGCCAATGAGAGGGCGGGAAGCATGGCAGACAGGGCTGGGGGCGGCAAAAGGTGCCGGAAGGCCCCGCTGGGGCGTCTCTACGCGATACGGCGCGCGGGCCCGGGGATTTCCTCGGTGATGCCGGGGACCGCCCGGTTCTTGCCGTCCACGAAGACGACCGTGGGCTTCCAGCTCGTGGCCTCCGCCTCCTCGACCTCCGCGAAGGTGGCCAGGATGACCAGGTCGCCCGGCTGGTTCAGGTGCGCGGCCGCGCCGTTGATGCAGATGACGCCGCTGCCGGACTCGCCCTCCAGGGCGTACGTCTCCAGCCGGGTGCCGCGCGTGACGTTCCACACCGCGACCTTCTCATAGGGGAGGATGTCCGCCGCCTGGAGCAGGTCCTTGTCGATGGTCACCGACCCCTCGTAGTCGAGGTCGGCCTGGGTCACCGTCGCGCGGTGGATCTTGGACTTGAAGAGGATGCGGCGCATGGGGGGCCCTCGGGAAGCGGCGCAACCGTAACGGCTCCCCTGTCCGGGGACAACATCCCCGGTGTGCGATGCACCGCCTGCTTCCCTGCATGCCCTGCCATCTACTTCGTGAAATTCACGAGCTGGCTCAGGTTCAGGGGCACGGACTGCGCGTCCGAGGTCAGGTTGCCCGTCAGGCTCACCTGCGCGTTGCCCCCCGAGCGCAGGGCCATGGCCGCGGACGCGGCGCTCGCGAAGTTGATGGTCAACGGGAGCGTCACCTGCTTCGTCCCGCTGCCATCCAGCATGCCCAGGTTGCCCGTGGACAGGTTGCCCACGCTGGCGCCCGCCACCTTGAGCGCCCCGGTGATGCCCGCCACCGGCAGCGGGAAGGCGTTGCGGTTGGTGATGGCCAGCGGGAACTCCACCGTGGCGCCGCTCAGCGTGACGTTGGTGATGCGCGGCGCCTGGAACTGCACCTGCGGAACCTTGGGGACGGGGAAGGTGCCTTCCTTCTCCAGGGGGAACCTCAGCACGCCCAGCGGCGTCTGGATGCCCAGCGAGCCCTGCGCCTTGAAGGCCGCCACGTCCTTGTCCAGGAACGTGGTCACCACCGGCGCGATGTCCGCGAACTTCACGTTGGCGGGGAAGACGAGCTGGCTCTTGCCGTTGGCCTTGAGGTTCACGCCCTCCTTCGGCTTGCCGGCCACCAGCTGCTTGCCCTCCACGAAGAAGGCGTAGTCCACCGACGCCACCTTCAGGCCCAGGCTGTTGGGGTTGTCCAGCTCGTACACCAGGTCCACCGTGGCGTCGGACAGGGAGGCGTCCGCCAGCCGCGCTGTCTTGAAGCGCAGGGTGGGCTTCTGGAAGGCGCCGTTGAGCAGGCTCTGCAGCGTGGCGCAGCCGGCGAGCGTGGTGAGCGACAGGGCGAAGAGGACCAGGAACGCGCGTTTCTTCATGGGCATGGGCGTAGCAGAGGACGCCCCGCGTTCGCGCGGATTCAATCGCCGCGCATGTCCGGGGCTCGACGGGTGCACCTTCTGCATACCAATGGTATGCGCCAGGGGACTCCCCCGTGCTGGAGGTTGGCCCGCCGTGACAGGTGGCATCTTGTCTCACCCCCTCGCCACGCCCCCGGGGCGCCGTCCGGGGAGGTGGCTCGCGCTGGCGGTGCTGGCGGCGCTGGCGCTCGCGGGCTGCTCCCGGTCCGGCGCCCGCGCCTCGGAGGCCGCGTCCGAGCGGCGGATGGCGCTGAAGCCGTGCCGGCTGGACGGGGTGGCCGCGCAGACGCTGTGCGGCACGCTGGAGGTCTTCGAGGACCGCGCCGCGGCGAAGGGGCGCAAGCTCTCGTTGCGCGTGGTGGTGGTGCCCGCGCTCGCGTCGCAGCCGAAGGAGGACCCGCTGTTCTTCCTCGCGGGCGGCCCCGGCCAGGCGGCGTCCCGCACGCGCATCCTGCCGGCGCTGGAGCGCATCCGGCGCCAGCGCGACATCGTCTTCGTGGATCAGCGCGGCACGGGGGACTCGCACCCGCTGGACTGCGAGGCGCTGAACCCCTCGCGCGCGTCGCTGGCGGAGCGCTTCGAGGACCGCGAGGACGCGGACGTGATCCCCCAGTGCCGCGCGGGCTGGGACGCGGACGAGCGGCTCTACACCACGTCCATCGCCATGGATGACCTGGACGACGTGCGCGCGGCGCTGGGCTACCGGCAGGTGAACCTGTGGGGCATCTCCTACGGGACGCGCGCGGCGCTGGTCTACATGCGCCAGCACCCGGACCGCGTGCGCACCGCCATCCTGGATGGCGTGGCTCCCATGGGGCAGTACCTGCCGCTGTACGCCGCGCGCGACGGCCAGCGCGCCCTGGACCTGCTGCTGGACGCGTGCGCGAAGGACCGCGCCTGCGCGAAGGCGTACCCGGACCTGCGGACGCGCACGGAGGGGCTGCTCGCGAGGCTGGAGGCCGCGCCCGCGAAGGTGCACCTGGCGCACCCGCGCACGGGCGTGCCGGAGGACTTCACGCTCACCCGGCGCGTCTTCCTGGCGGAGCTGTTCTCGCTGCTCTACAGCCCGGACGTCGCGTCGCTGGTGCCGCTGATGCTGGACCGCGCCGCGAAGGATGACTGGACGCCCTTCGTGGCGCTGTCGCTGGGGCTCACCGACGAGGTGGCGCGCACCACCAGCCGGGGCATGTTCCTGGCCGTGGTGTGCGCGGAGGACGCGCCCTTCTTCACGGAGCAGGACGCCGAGCGCGAGGCGAAGGGCACCTGGTTCGGCCCGCGCATGGCGCTGGACGTGAAGCGCGCGTGCGCGAAGTGGCCCCAGGCGAGCGTGCCTCCGGGCTTCCGCGAGCCCGTGCAGTCGGACATCCCCACGCTGCTGCTCTCCGGGGAGCTGGACCCGGTGACGCCGCCGCCCTGGGGCGAGGAGGCGAAGCGGACGCTGACGCGCAGCCTGCACGTGGTGGTGCCGGGGCTGGGACACAACACCGTGGGCGCGGACTGCGCGCGCACGCTGATGGCGGACCTGCTCGCGCGCGGCAGCGTGGAGGGCCTGACGCCCGACTGTGGCGCGGGCCTCAAGCGGCCGCCCTTCTTCACCTCCTTCGCTGGCCCTGTTCCGTAGGACCCGAGCGCCCATGATTGAAGCCAGGAACCTGCACAAGCGCTTCGGCTCCGTGACGGCCGTGCACGACGTGTCCTTCACCGCGGAGGACGGCGTCATCACGGGCCTGCTGGGCCCCAACGGCGCGGGCAAGACGACCACGCTGCGCATGCTCTACACGCTGGTGCGCCCGGACGGCGGCACCGCCACGGTGGACGGCGTGGACGTGGCGAAGCAGCCGGAGGTGGCCCGGCGCGCGCTGGGCGTGCTGCCCGATGCTCGCGGCCTCTACCCGCGCCTCACCGCGCGCGAGCACGCGCGGTACTTCGGCGAGCTGCACGGCCTGTCCGGCGCCGCGCTGGACGCGCGCGTGGAGGAGCTGGTGGAGCTGCTGGACATGAAGGACATCGCGGACCGGCGCACGGAGGGCTTCAGCCAGGGCGAGCGCGTGAAGGTGGCGCTGGCGCGCGCGCTGGTGCACGGGCCCCGCAACGTGCTGCTGGACGAGCCCACCAACGGCCTGGACGTGATGGCCACGCGCTCCGTGCGCGCGCTGCTGCGCAAGCTGAAGGCGCAGGGCTGCTGCGTGGTGTTCTCCAGCCACGTGATGCAGGAGGTGGCCGCGCTGTGTGACCGCATCGTGGTGGTGGCGCGCGGGCGGGTGGTGGCGGACGGGACGGCGGACGCGCTGCGCGCGGCGACCGGGAAGGACAGCCTGGAGGAGGCCTTCGTGAGCGTGATTGGCAGCGAGCAGGGGCTGCGCGAATGAGGGGCCTCATCGGGACGGTGCTGCGCAAGGAGGTGCGCGACCACCTGCGGGACAGGCGCACGCTGGGCTCCGCGGTGCTGTGGCCGCTGCTGGGCCCGCTGGTGTTCCTGGTGATGTTCAACGTGATGGCCTCCTGGTACCGGCAGGACCGGCCGCTGGAGCTGCCCGTGGTGGGCCGCGAGCACGCGCCCAGCCTGATGGCCTTCCTGGAGCGCTACGGCGCGAAGCTGTCGGAGGCCCCCAGGGACTACGAGGCGCTGGTGCAGGCCGGCAAGCTGGACCTGGTGCTGGTGGTGCCGGACGACTACGCGAAGGACTTCGCGGACGGGCACACCGCCGCGGTGCGGCTGGTGGTGGACAGCTCGCGCAACAAGGCCCGGCAGGCCGTGCAGCGCGCGCAGCGGATGCTGGGGGCGTACTCGCAGCAGACCGGCAGCCAGCGCCTGTTCGCGCGCGGCGTGTCCCCGGAGCTGGCGGTGCCCGTGCGCGTGGACGAGCTGGACCTGTCCACCCCCGAGCGCACCGCGGCCACGGTGCTCACCACCATCCCGCTGTTCCTGGTGATGGCCGCGTTCGCGGGCGGCATGCAGCTGGCCAGCGACACCATGGCGGGCGAGCGCGAGCGCGGCTCGCTGGAGCCCCTGCTGCTCAACCCCGCCCCGCGGGGCGCGGTGGTGGCGGGCAAGTGGCTGGCCACCTGCGCGATGGCGGGGGCGGGCGTGCTCTTGTGTCTGGTGGGCTACTTCCTGGTGGTGAAGCGCGTGCCGCTGGAGGACCTGGGCGTGCGCGCCCGCTTCGACGCGCCGGCGGCGCTGGGGATGCTGGCCGCGGTGCTGCCGCTGGTGCTGGCCGCGTCCGCCGTGCAGATGTGGGTGTCCACCTATGCACGGTCGTTCAAGGAGGCGCAGACGTACCTGTCGCTCCTGATGGTGCTGCCCACGCTGCCCGGGATGATGCTGGCCCTGTCCCCCATCCAGACGCAGCCGTGGATGTTCGCGGTGCCGGTGCTGGGGCAGGAGCTGCTCGCGGGCGAGGTGATGCGAGGGGAGTCGCTGGGGGCGGTGCCCTTCCTGCTCGCGCTCGCGTCCTGCGTGGCGGTGTCGCTGGTGGCCCTGCGCTTCACCACGCGGCTGCTCTCTCAGGAGCGCATCATCTTCGGCAGGAGCTAGCGGGCAGGCAGGGCGGGCCCCGAGTGTCGTCGGGGCGCAACTTGGCGCGCGTGTTCGCGTGACAGGGCGGGCGAAGTGCCGTCAGATGTTTCGCGATGACGCTCGAGCGTGAACGAGAAGCCCTGCTGCCCTTCGCCCCGACCTCGGTGGCCTCCACGGAAGGTGAACCGCGGTTCGGCACGTACCAGGGAGAGCTGCCGGAGGTGGACCTGCCCCGGCTGCTGGGGAAGTGGGCGCCGGGGCGCACGACGCGGCTGCTCAAGCGCAAGCGCTGGCACTACACCTTCGTCGCCACGCAGGAGGTGGCGGCCCTCTTCGCGGTGGTGGACCTGGGCTACACGGCCAACGCCTTCGCGGTGGCGGTGGACCTCCAGCAGAAGAAGCCGCTCTGTGACGTGAGCTTCCTGGGCGTGCCCGGGCCGCTCGCGGAGGTGAGCGACAAGCCGGGCGCGGGGCTCGTGGCGGCCTTCCGCACGCTGGGCGGCCGCATGTCCGTGAAGCGCGGCGAGTCCGACGAGCGCTACCAGGTGGAGGTGGACGTCAGCCGCATGCGCACGCAGTCGCTCCAGTCGTTCCAGTGGAGCGGCGAGCTGCTGGTGGCGGGCGGCCCGCCGGCCCTCACCGTCATCGCGCCGGTGGAGGGCGACGGGCTGGTCAACGTCACCCAGAAGCGCAGCGGCCTGCTGGCCTTCGGCAGCCTGGAGGCGGGCGGCCGGCGCTTCCGGCTGGATGGCGGCGTGGGCGGCATGGACTACACGCAGGGCTACCTGGCGCGGCACACGGCCTGGCGCTGGGCCTTCGCGGCGGGGCGGCTGCCGGACGGCACGCCCGTGGGGCTCAACCTGGTGGAGGGCTTCAACGAGGGCGCCACCGAGGCCAACGAGAACGCCGTCTGGCTGGGGGACCGGCTCTACCCCGTGGGCCGCGCGCGCTTCGAGTACGACGCGAAGGAGCTGCTGGACCCGTGGCGCCTGACGACGGCGGACGGCGCGGTGGACCTGCGCTTCAAGCCCATCTACGTGCACCGCGAGGAGCGCAACCTGCGCCTCGTGGTGAGCCACTTCGCGCAGCCGGTGGGCCTCTTCGAGGGCACCCTGCGCGTGGGCGGCCGGGAGCTGAGCCTGTCCAACGTCCCCGGCGTCACCGAGGACCAGGACATGCTCTGGTAGCGGCCGGGCGTGCGGAAGGGGGCGGGGCCTCCCACGCGTTCATGGAGGATGCAGCGGGGGGCGCGGTATAGGCTCCCCGCGCTCGCTTCACCTGAGGAGGACTCGCGCCATGTCCTGCCCGCACTGTGGTCAGCCGCTCCCTGAAGGCCTGTCGTCGCGGACGTGTCCGCACTGCGGCGGGGACGTGAACGCGCCCGCGTCGCCGGTGATGGACGAGGTGGCGGACACGGCGCGGCGCGCGGCGGACACGGCGGGCCGCGCGGTGCAGGACGTGCTGGACGACCCGAGGC
>JAFADT010000002.1 GCA_023424585.1 Pseudomonadota bacterium | reverse complement strand
CGCGCGCTCCGGCGCCCCTGGCCACCTGCACCGCCGCGGTGCCCACGCCGCCCGCGGCGCCGTGCACCAGCACCGTCTCCCCCGCGCGCAGCCGCCCGCGCCGGTGCAGCGCGAAGTGCGCCGTGTGGTAGTTCATCACCACGCCCGCCGCCTGCTCGAAGCTCCACCCGGCTGGAATGGGGAAGGCCAGCTGCGGCGCCACCACGCAGGCCTCCGCGAAGCCGCCCAGCGTGAAGGAGAAGCCCATCACCCGGTCGCCGGCCTTCACCCGCGCCCCCGCCGGCGCGGCGCGCACCACGCCCGCCACCTCCACCCCGGGCACGAAGGGCACCTCCGGCTTCAGCTGGTACTGGCCATGGGTGAGCAGCAGATCCGGAAAGCTCACCCCGGCCGCCACCACGTCGATGAGCACCCCATCCCCGGCCTCCGGCTCCGGCACCTCCACCATCGCCAGGCCGTCCGGTCCCGTCAGCCGCTGAAGCTGCAACGCGCGCATGTGTGTCGCCTCCCGGGGCCCGCACGCTAGCCCGCTCGCCCCGCCCCCGGGGCCCGGAGGATGTCAGCGGTGGCACGGGACCCACCCGGGTCGGGAATAAATGAGACGGCAATTTCTCCCCGCCGTTCACTCATTGCACGCATCCGCAGACAGGTACTTCAAACAAGAAGTAACCGCCTTGCCGGTTTGAAGCCTCGACCCCGTTCCCGCCGGGTTGCGTGAGTCCCTCCGTCATTTCAAGCAGTTGCGAGATAATCTCGAAGTCTGAGAATCAGCATAAAAGTAGAAATCTCGCCTGTACTTGAAATACGCGCCTCTCCTGTGACACAGTAGTTCCTAATCTTTCCCCTTAGGAGGATTACATGTACGAGAAGCGAGTACGCGGCGCCCTGGGTGCCGCGGCCCTGTCCCTGCTGGTTGGCGCCTGCACCGAGAACGCTCCTGCCTCCAACACGGAGGACGCGAACCTCCAGAAGGCCTCCGCCAACCTGGCTGCGGGCCAGAACGTCGTCGCGGCGGACTCCGACGCGGTCCCCACCTTCGTCACGGGTTCCTTCGGCTCCGTCCCCGCGCCGTCGGCCATCCAGGGCATCGCGGCGCAGCAGCAGCTGGCGCCGGTGCTCGCGGGCGTGGCGCCGCTGTTCCGCCTGAACCCGAGCGACCTGTTCCTGAAGAAGGCCTACGTCGGCTTCGACGGTGACACCCACTACCGCTATGGCGTGACCCAGAACGGCATCCTCGTCCAGGACGCCGAGGTCCGCCTGCACGCGCGCAACGGCACCGTGTTCGCGGTGAACACCAACGCCCGCGGCGACCTGAAGGGCGAGCTGAAGGCCTCCATCGCGTCCGAGGCGGCCATCGCGGCGGCCGTCGGTGATCGCGGCTCCCCGGAGCGCGCGGCCGCCAGCGGCGAGCCCCAGCTGGTCTACCGCCGCTCGGGCAACGAGCTCATCCTGGCCTACGAGGTTCGCGTCCAGGGCGAGCTGAAGGACACCACCCCGGTGGACGACTCCGTGTACGTGAACGCCAAGACGGGCGACGTCTTCGAGCGCGTTCCGCACATCCACTCGGCGAAGAACCGCCAGGTGAATGACATGCAGCACAAGACGAACGTCCCCTCGGGCGGCGTCCGTGCTCGCTGGGAGGGCGATCCGGCCCACGCCGACGAGGTGGTGAACAACAACTACAACCACCTGGGCACGGTCTACGACTGCTACCAGAGCCTGTTCGGCCGCGACTCCATCGACAACGCCGGTGGCGTGCTGAAGAGCTTCGTCCACTACAGCAACAACTACGTCAACGCCTACTGGGACGGCACCCAGATGGTGTACGGCGACGGCGACGGCGTGAACGCCTCCAACCTGGCGAACTCGCTGGACGTGACGGCGCACGAGCTGACGCACGCCGTGACGGAGAACGAGTCCAACCTCACCTACTCGGGTGAGTCCGGCGGCCTGAACGAGTCCATCTCGGACATCTTCGGCGCGGTGTGCGAGTGGTACGGCAAGGGCAAGGTCATCGACGAGGGCACGTGGATCGTCGGCGACGACGTCTGGACCCCGAGCATCCCGGGCGACGGCCTGCGCTACATGAAGAACCCGACGCAGGACGGTGACTCGCTCGACTACTACCCGGACTACGGCCCGGGCGTGGACGTGCACTACAGCTCGGGCATCTCCAACCTGGCGTTCTACCTGATGTCCGAGGGTGGCACGCACCCGCGCGGCAAGACGACCCAGGTCGTCACCGGCATCGGCTTCGAGAAGGCCGCCCGGGTCTTCTACAAGATCAACGCCGACCTGCTGACCGCGTCCTCCAACTTCGAGGCGGCGAAGACGGCCTCCGAGCAGGCCGCGACGCAGCTGGGCTTCACCGCGGCGGAGATCGCCTCGGTGGGCAACGCCTGGAAGGCCGTGGGCGTGGGCGTGCCCGTGCCTCCTCCGGTGACCACGCCGATCGAGAAGGGCCAGGTCGTCACGGGCATCTCCGGCACCTCCGGCAGCAAGGTGTACTACGAGGTGACCATCCCCGAGGGCGCGACGGACGTGACCTTCACCATGTCCGGTGGCACGGGTGACGCGGACCTCTACGTCCGCAAGAACAACGCCCCGACGGACTCCCTGTACGACTGCCGTCCGTACAAGTCCGGCAACAGCGAGGTCTGCACCTTCGCGACCTCCGGCGCCAAGGGCGTCTGGTACGTGATGATCAAGGGCTTCACGTCCTACGCGAACACCACCCTGACCGTGACCTGGAAGGGCGGCTTCGTGGACATCGGCAACGAGACCCGCATCGAGGACCTCTCGGGCGTGCCGGGCTCCGTGCAGACGTTCATCATCGACGTGCCCGAGTTCAAGAAGGACTCCGGCACCAACACCCTGTCCGTCGTCCTGGGCGAGGGTGAGGGCAACGCGGACCTCTACGTCCGCGCCGCCGCCGCCCCGACGCAGTTCGAGTACAACTGCCGTGGCGTGAAGGAGAGCGCGACGGAGAGCTGCGTCCTGCGCAACATCCCGGTGGGCAAGTACTACATCAGCGTGGTCGGTGTGCCGAGCCTGGTGGACACCACGGTCGACGGCTACATCAAGACCGTGCTCGCGGCCTCCTACAAGGTCCGGTAGTGCCTGAAGGCGTGGGGCGCGGCGAAGGTGCCGCGCTCCGCTCCTGAGACCCCGGGTCCCCGCCTCCTCGCGGGACCCGGGGTTCTTTTTTGTTTGACGATGACTCCAGCCCGGCACTTCGCTGGACCGCGCCCAGGCCCGCTACAGCAGGTTTATCAAGGACTTAGGCGCGTCCATCATATGCCGGTGCTTTCCGAAACTTGACCCGGCTTCCGGTCGCGTGGCTCCCATGTGGCTCTTGGAAACCGAGGTTTCCGAGGAGTCATCATGGCAAGAATCAAACTCACCAAGTCCGCCGTCGATGCCGCAAGGCCTCAGGCGCAGGCCGTCGAACTCCGGGACACCGTGGTGCCCGGTTTCCTGTGCAAGATCACCCCGGCCGGCCGCAAGGTGTTCATGCTCCAGTACCGCACGAACGCCGG
>JAFADT010000981.1 GCA_023424585.1 Pseudomonadota bacterium | reverse complement strand
GGGGGGCGGGGGGGGGGGCGGGGGGGGCGCGGCCGGCGCGGCATACTCCACCGGCGGAGACACCGTCACCCCGGGGCCGGACGACGCCGTGTGGTGGACGATGGTCGTCTCCGGCGCGTGACCGCGGCGGATGTAGAGCTTCTCCGGGCCCTTCGTCCACACCAGCCGGGTGACGTCAGAGGCCTCCAGGATCTCGACGATCTGCCGGAGGGCGTCCACGTCCAGGGTCGTGCTGCCCGAATCCCGCCCGGAGGCCGCGCCCGAGGACACAGCCGGCCGGGTTGCCTTGCGCTTCGTTGCCATTCAGACCCCTCCCGGGTCGTCAGGTGATGGGAAGCCGCTGCTAGCCCGCGGTGGCCACGCGGGTGAGGTACTTGCCACCTTCACGCGTGTCGATCTTCAGGATGTCGCCCTCGTTGATGAACAGGGGCACGTTCACGGTGAAGCCGGTCTCCAGCGTCGCGGGCTTCATGGCGCCGGACACGGTGTCGCCGCGCACGCCCGGGTCACACTTGGTGACCTTGAGGTCCACGGAGTTCGGCAACGTCACGTTGATGGCCTTGCCGTTCCAGAAGAGGATCTCGACGTCCAGGTTCTCCTTCAGGAAGTTGGCCGCCTCGCCCAGGCCCTCCTTGGTCAGGAAGGTCTGCTCGAAGGTCTTCTTCTCCATGAAGTGGTACTCGTCGCCCTGGACGTACAGGAACTGCATGTCCTTGGACTCGATGTCGGGGACGCCCACCTTGTCGCCGGACTTCAGCGTGGGCTCCAGGACGCGACCGTCGAGCAGGCTGCGGATCTTCGTGCGCGTGAAGGAAGAGCCCTTGCCCGGCTTGACGTGCTGGAAGTACTCGATGACGAACGGCCGGTCCTCCCACAAGATCTTCAAACCATTGCGGAACTCGGACGTATCGACAAAACCGGCCATGGGACCGACTCCTTCAGACAGACGTAAAGACGAAAGTCCGGGGTGTCTAGCCCATGCCCTGGTTCCTGCAAAGAGGAAAGCGGAGGCACGCTGCGTCGCCGGGCAGGCTCGACAAGCCCCTGCCCGAGCGGACGTGCGCTGCTACAACTCCGCCTTCACGTTCGGCGCGGTGACGCGCAGGACATAGCGCCCCTTGCCGAAGTTCCCGTCCGCGCGCAGGGCCAGCACGAGGAAGTATTCCGGCGTCAGCAGGCGCATGACGGTGAGGA
This sequence comes from Pseudomonadota bacterium, assembly GCA_023424585.1. Classification (GTDB taxonomy): domain Bacteria; phylum Myxococcota; class Myxococcia; order Myxococcales; family Myxococcaceae; genus Corallococcus. The sequence goes on along the minus strand of JAFADT010000981.1, from coordinate 1,930 downwards.
CCTTCTCGCTGTTGACGGACACCTCGGTGACGGTGCCCGTCTTCAGCGACTCGGCCGCGTGCTTCAACTGCGTGAGCAGGTTGGCGTACTCCACCCAGGTGCCGGAGACGTCCAGCTCCGTGGCTTCGTCCTTCTGGAACGTCTCCACGGAGATGCCGTCGAAGCCCATCACGCTGCACGCGAGGGCTCCGTCCACCTGGTTCACCACCGCTTCAAGGTGCGTGCGAAAAGACATGGTCCTCCCTGCGCGGGGTGACGGGTGCCGGAGCTACTGGCACTTGGGGTAGATGCCATCCTGTCCGCCGGCCTGGCCGCAGGGGGCCACGGGGTCGGGAACTTCATCGGGCTCGCAGGCGGGGATGGTCACGGGAGCATTGAAGACGCGGAACGAATAGACGACCTCGTTGGTCTCGAACTTCTTTCCACTCGCGCTGAACTCCCCGGCGAACTGGGCGGTGACGCTCACCTCGACGTCCTCACCAGCCGCCACGTTGTCCGCGAGCTTCTGCGCGGCCTCCGCCGTCAGCAGGTTGGCCACGAGGATGTTGTCCTCGCTGGAGGGAGACAGGCCCGCTGTGTAGTTCACCACTCCATCGGGGAGGCTGAGGTTCGGAGACGTCGCGTAGGACAGCCGCAGCGACTTGATGAACGCGGTGCCAGCCCCCCCCGTGCCGTCGCCCGGCTCCAGGGGGCTGTCGCCGATCTCGATGCCCGTCTGGAGGTACGTGTTGTTCACGAGGAAGGCCAGCACGTAGCTACGGCCAACCCCGACGTTGAGTGAGCCGCGCGCGATGCCCGGCGCGGTGAGCTGGACCTCGCATGTCGCGCTGGGCAGCTTGAGGCTGGTGATCTGGACGACGGGGGTACTCTCGGTGCACGAGCAGAGCCCGAGCGACAGGGCCGCCGCGATGATGAAGGGCTTCATTGGAATGGTCTCTCCCAATCAGGGCGCGATGCAGCTCAGAGGCTCTGCGCGATGGTCTGCCGGTTGAGGATGCGGGGCGTGATGAAGATGAGCAGTTCCTGACGCTCATCCGTCTCAGAGGTGCTCTTGAAGAAGAAACCGAGCACGGGAATCCGCGACAGGAAGGGCACCGCGTCGCGCGAGGTGCTGCCTCGACGCACGTAGATGCCGCCAATGACCGTCGTGTCTCCATCCTTCACCAGCACCTGGGTGTTGGCCTCCTTGCGCTGGATGGACGGCTGGCCGTTGGCCCCCGTGTTGGACGGATCCGGCTGGTTGTTCTGCGCCGCGATGGACATGAGGATGCTGCCGTCCTGGGTGATGTGCGGCGTGACCTCCAGCGACAGGCGCGCCTCCACGAAGGTCGTGTTCACGCCGCCAGCCGACGTCTGGCTGAACGGGATGGAGAGACCCTGGCTGATGCGTGCCGTGTTGTTGTCCAGCGTGGTGACCTTGGGCGACGAGATGGTCTTCACCGCGCCCTCCGTCTCCGCCGCGGACAGGCGCAGGTTGAGCTGCACGGCGCCGCCCGCGGAACCGAAGGCGAAGCCCATGGCACCACCGAGGCCCTGGCCCACCGCCGCCGGCAGGTTCACCGCGAAGTTGGGCTGGGTGGGAACACCCGGCGACGTGCCACCCGCGCCGCCCGTCACGCCGACGGTGCTGGGGAAGATGAGGCCGGTGGGGTTTCCGGTCGCCGTGGAGAACCGCGTCTGACCGCCCCACTGCACGCCCAGGGCGCGGCTGAAGGTGGTGCTCGCCTCCACGATGCGGCTCTCGATGAGGACCTGCGGCGTCTGCGTGTCCAGGCTGCGCACCAGGGCGCGCGCCTTCTCCGTGTTGGAGCGGATGTCCTTGATGATGAGCACGTTGGTGCGCGTGTCCACCGTCACCGAGCCGCGGTCGCTGAGCACGTCCTTCACGCGCGCCGACATGTCACCGGCCACCGCGTAGTTCACCGGCACC
>JAFADT010000977.1 GCA_023424585.1 Pseudomonadota bacterium | reverse complement strand
GCACCACCACGCGGCTCTTCGCGTCGGAGTCGCGCAGGCGGTTGAGCGACGTGGCGATGGCGTCCCCAATGGCCGTGCCGTCCTCCAGCACGCGGGTGCGCAGCTGCTTGAGCACCTCCTTCAACACGCCGTAGTCCAGCGTCAGCGGGGCCTGCGTGTACGCGGCGCCGGAGAACACCACCAGGCCCAGGCGGTCGTTCACGCGGCTGGAGATGAAGTCGGTCAGCACCTCCTTCGCCACGTTGAGGCGGTTCTGCGGCCGGAAGTCACCGGCCTCCATGGACGTGGACAGGTCCAGCGCCACCACGATGTCGATGCCCTCCACCGACAGGTCCCTCACGCGCGAGTCGCGCGACTGCGGCCGGGCGATGGCCACCACCGCCGCCACCACCGCCACCACGCGCAGGAGCGGGAGCAGCGGCAAGAGGTACGCGCGGAAGCCCCGGCCGCCCTTCGCGAAGACATGCGCGGCGGAGAAGCGGAGCGTGGCGCGGCGCTTGCGTTCCCAGAACGCGAGCGCCAGCAGCAGCGGCGCCAACAGCAGGGCCCAGAGCGCCTCCGGGTTATTGAACGCGAGGTCCGGGGGCAGCATCGGGCTTGGGGGGAGCGGGAGGGACGAACGTCTTCGCGAGCAGGTCGTAGCCGAAGGCCAGCGCCTGCTTGCAGGAGTCGGGGGAGGCGTCGGCGCGGGCGTACTTCACCATGTCCGACTCGGAGACGAAGCGCATCAGCGCGTCCTCCGGGAGCCCCGGCGTGTGCAACCTGCGCAGGGACGTCATCAGCTCGGACGAGGTGCACTCCAGGGCCTCGAAGCCGTAGCGCTCGCCCAGGTAGCCGCGCACGATTTCGGAGAGGCGGAAGTAGAACTCCTTCACGTGGCCGCGGGCGGGCAGGTCCTCGCGCTTGAGCGCGTCCAGGGACTGGCGCACGCGCACGTCCAGCGGCAGCACCGGGACGACCTTCTCGCGCTTCGGCCGGCGCTGCCACCAGCGCACCAGCGCCCAGGCGGCCACGCCCACCGCCAGCGCCACCGCGAGGGCGTAGAGCAGCGTCCAGGACCGGATGGGCACCTCCTGCGGGGGCTGGTAGTCGAACAGCTCCGCGCCCTGCCCCTGCGCGTCCGGCGGCAGCGTGGAGACCACGTCCACCGTCTTGCCCTTGAGCACGAACCGGCGCGGCCCCTCCGGCGTCGCCACGTCGAAGGTGAGGTCCGGCAGCGGCACGGCGCCCAGCTCGAAGGCGGAGAAGCGCAGGCCGAACGTCGTGGTCGCGTCGCTGGCGCTGTCCTGGCGCTGGCGCGTCTGCTGGAGCAGCTCCACCGGGCCCTCGCCGGTGGGCGCCACCAGCTCGTAGCGCTGGTCCTTCGGGTGCGTGAGCGTCACCTGGTAGGTGAACGGCTCGCCGATGCGCACCTCTTCCGGCTCCACCCGCGCGGACGCGCCCGTGGGCGCCACCAGCTCCAGGGCCACGGGGGCCCTGGGCGCGGCGGGCGCCTGGGCCCACGCGGACGGCGCGCTGACGAACAGGAGGGCCGCGAGGACGCGCGCGTGTCTCATGCCGCCATCCTCCGGGCCCGCGCGCGGAAGAAGTTCACCAGCGCCTTGCCGTGGTCGTCGCCCGCGCGCAGCTCCACGTGGTCCAGCTCCAGCTTCTTGAACAGCTTGCGGCGCTCGTCGCGCTGGGCCTGCATGGCGCGCATGAACCTGCCGCGCACGGCGGTGGAGCTGGTGTCCACCACGAAGCGCTCGCCCGTCTCCGGGTCCTCCATCTCCACCAGGCCGTGGCTGGGGAAGCGGTGCTCCAGCGGATCCTCGATGACCACCGGCACCAGGTCGTGGCGGCGGCCCACCAGGCGCAGGGGCTTCTCGTAGCCCGTCGCCATGAAGTCCGACACGAGGAACGTCACGGCCTTCCGCTTGGACACCTGCGTCAGGTACGTGAGGCCGGCGGACAGGTCCGTGCCGTGGCCCTTCGGCTTGAAGGTGAGGATGTCGCTCACCAGCCTGAGCACGTGCATGCGGCCCTTGCGCGGCGGGACGACCTTCTCCACCCGGTCCGAGAAGAGGATGAGCCCCACGCGGTCGTTGTTCGCGATGGCGCTGAACGCGATCTGCGCGGCCACCTCCGCGGCCACCTCCGCCTTGGTGCGGTCCCTGGAGCCGAACTCGTTGGAGGCGGACACGTCCACCAGCAGCATCACCGTGAGCTCGCGCTCCTCGGTGAAGACCTTGATGAAGGCCTCGTTCATGCGCGCGGTGACGTTCCAGTCGATGAAGCGGATCTCGTCGCCGGGCTGGTACTGGCGCACCTCGGAGAAGGCCATGCCGCGGCCCTTGAACACCGAGTGGTACTGGCCGGCCAGCATGTCGGAGACCACCTTGCGGGTGCGGATCTCCAGCTTGCGGATGCGGCGGATGAGGTCCTTGGGCAGCACGGGCGCGCTCTTACCGGAGGCCTTTCAGGGGACTTCCACGCGGTCGAAGACGCGCTGGATGATCTTCTCCTGGGTGAGCTCCTCGGCCTCCGCCTCGTAGGTCATCGCGATGCGGTGGCGCAGCACGTCGAAGGCGATGGCCTTCACGTCCTCCGGGGTGACGAAGCCGCGGTGGCGCAGGAACGCGTGCGCGCGGGCCGCCTGCGCCAGCGCGATGGTGGCGCGCGGCGAGGCGCCGAACTGGATGTAGTCCGCCAGGTCCTTGAGGCCGTAGCGCGCGGGCTCGCGCGTGGCGAACACCACGTTGAGGATGTAGTCCTTCACCTTCTCGTCCATGTAGATGTCGTGGACGAGCGCGCGCGCGCGCACCAGGTGCTCCAGCGCGATGACCCGCTGGGCCTTGGGCGACGAGCCCCCGGCCATGCGGTCCATGATGACCTTCTCCTCATCACGGGTCGGGTAGCCCACCTTCACCTTGAGCATGAAGCGGTCCACCTGGGCCTCGGGGAGGGGGTAGGTGCCCTCCTGCTCGATGGGGTTCTGGGTGGCCAGCACGAGGAAGGGGGACGGCAGGCCGAAGGTCTGGTCCCCGATGGTGACCTGGCGCTCGGCCATGGCCTCCAGGAGGGCGGACTGGACCTTGGCGGGGGCGCGGTTGATTTCGTCCGCGAGGACGATGTTCGCGAAGATGGGGCCCTTGCGGACGGTGAAGGCGGCCGTCTGCTGGTTGTAGATCATGGTGCCGACGAGGTCCGCCGGCAGCAGGTCGGGCGTGAACTGCACGCGCATGAAGGTGGCGCTGAGCGAGTCCGCCACGGTGCGCACGGTGAGCGTCTTGGCGAGTCCGGGCACGCCCTCCAGGAGGACGTGGCCGTTGCACAAGAGGCCGATGAGGATGCGTTCGAGCATGTACCGCTGCCCGACGATGACCTTGCCGGTCTCCTGGTTGAGGAGCTCGACGAAGCTGCTTTCCTGCTGCACGCGTTCGGTGAGCGCACGGATGTCGGTGTTCATGTCCCCTCTGTCGGCCTGGGCGGCGGGCAGCCTAGGGTTCCCGGGCGTCCGGCTCAACACCGCTGTGACCCAGACATTCCGTCAAGCCGCCCCGTGCCGTAAAGGGTCATCCCCCATGTCCCGCCCGCCCCCACCCCGCCGCTCTGCCCTCCCCCCTCGCTGGGACGCCGCCGGCCGCCCCGGCGCCCCGGGCGCCACCCCGCCCGTGGGCCCGGTGGAGACGGCGCTCCTGGCCCAGCTGGCCCCGGCCGTGGTGCCCCAGGTGCACTGGCTGCCGGGAGGCGGCGCGGTGCGGATCCTCGAAGGGGGGCCCTCCGAGGGCGCGCCCTCCACGGTCGTCCTCCTCCACGGGCGTGGGCACGCGGCGACCCACTGGTTCGCGTATGTGACGGCGCTGGCGCGGCAGCACCGGGTGCTGGCCCTGGACCTGCCCGGCTTCGGCCAGTCCACGCCGGCCGACGTGCGGGTGCGGTCCGCGGAGGACGCGGTGCGCTTCTTCACGGCGCCGGTGGAGGAGGCGCTGGGGATGCTCGCGCCGGGGCCGGTGTCCGTGGTCGGCCACTCGCTGGGCGGGCTGGTGGCGCTGGAGCTGGCGCTGCGCGGCGCGGTGCCGGTGGAGCGGCTGGTGCTGGTGGACGCGATGGGGCTGGGCCCCGAGATGCCGCGCGCCTCGCGCCTGTTCTTCCGCGCGGGGCCGGAGCGGCTGGCGCGAAACCTGGGCCCGTGGGCGATGGCGCGGATGCTGCCGCCACCGCCGACGCCGCTGGGAGAGCAGCTGGGCGCGCTCGGCTACGAGCTATTGAGCGTGCCCGGCGGCAGGCCGGAGGCCGCGCGGGCCTTCGACGCGCTGGTGCCGCTGACGGGCCCGCTGTTCCACCGCCGCGGGCGGCTGGGCGAGGTGAAGGTCCCCGTGCTCCTCGTCTGGGGCGAGCGCGACGAGACGCTGCCCGTCTCCCTGGCGGACGAGGCCGCGCGCGGGCTTCCCCAGGCCCGGGTGCTGCGCGTGGACTGCGGACACAGTCCGCAGTTGGAGCATCCCGAGCGCGTGCTCCCCGAGCTGAAGGCCTTCCTGGGCGCGGAGCCCCCGGGGCCGTAAGGTGGCCCTGCGTCCCCGGCGTCACGTGAACCGGGTACAGTCCTCCGCCGTGCCGAAAGACTTCCTCGACCTGGAGGCGACGCCGGAGCGGTTGCACGCGCTGGCGGACGCCCGAATCCTGAGCCCGGACGCGTACGGGCGCGCGCTGCACCTGGCGGTCGCCTCGCCGGCGCGGCCCGCGTGGCGCGCGTTCCTGGCCATGACGCTGATGGCCCTGGGCTCGCTGCTGGTGCTGGCGGGCGTGGTGTACTTCTTCGCCTTCAACTGGGCGGAGCTGGGGCGCTTCTCGAAGCTGGGCCTCATCAGCCTGGGCATCGCCGGGGCGGCGGTGGGCGCGTGGCGGCTGGGCGACAGGCCTGCGGGGCAGTTCGCGCTGCTCGCGGCCGCGGTGCTGGTGGGCCCGCTGCTCGCCGTGTACGGACAGGCGTACCAGACGGGCGCGGATCCCTATGAGCTGTTCATCGGCTGGGGCGTGCTCATCCTGCCGTGGGTGGCGCTGGCGCGCTTCACGCCGCTGTGGATGCTCCAACTGGTGCTGCTCAACACCGGCGTCATCCTCTTCTGGGGGCAGCGCATGGGGCACCTCGACTCGCACGAGGAGCGGCTGGCGCTGGTGCTGGGGCTCATCAACGGGTTCGCCTGGGCCACCTACGAGCACTTCGCCAACCGGAAGGTGTCCTGGCTCCAGGGGCGGTGGATGCCCCGCGTGTTGTCACTCATGGCGCTGACGCCGCTGGTGGGGCTGGGCATCCTGTTCATCGTGAGCCGGCACGACCGCTCGCTCGAGTCCGGCGCGGCCCTGCTGCTGGTGCTGGGCGCGCTGGTGGCCATCTACGCGCTGCACCGGCACCTGCATGGCGAGCTGTTCCTGCTCACCGTGGGCGCGGTGAGCGTCATCGCGCTCGTCACCACGGCGGTGGGCTACTTCCTCATCGAGGTGACGCGCACCGAGGAGCTGACCCTGTTCATCCTGCCCCTGGTGCTCATCGCGGAGGTGGGGCTCGCCGTGTACTGGCTGCGCCACGAGTCGCAGGTCACGGGCGTTTCGGAGGAGACCTGACCATGGCCCTGCGACCCACCATTCAAGACGTGCTGACGGGGCTCAAGGCCGAGGGCCACGTGGACGCGGAGGTGGAGGCCCGCGCCCGCACCGCCCTGGAGGTCCGGCAGAAGACCCTGGGCGCCTCCCCCTGGTTCGTGAAGGCGATGGCGGGGGCGGGCGCGTGGCTGTCCGCCGCGTTCCTGCTCAGCTTCTTCGCCTGCGTGGGCCTGTGGAAGGAAGAGGTGGCGCTCACCAGCCTGGGCCTCGTGCTGGCGGTGGCCTCGGTGTTCCTGCGCCGGAGCACGCAGGGGCCCTTCATGGAGCAGCTCGCCCTGGCCTTCTGCATGGCGGGCGTGGGCGCGTTCCTGCTGGGGCTGGGGCAGATGGACCAGGGCACCGTCACCATCGCGTTCGCGGGCATCGTGGCATCCCTGGCCCTGCTCGCCGTGTTCCCGGACCTCATCCTCTACTTCCTGGCGACTGTGGGCCTCTGCGTGTCCGTTGGGGTGCTGGAGCTGGAGCTGATCGGCGGCGTGGGCATCGACGTGTGGATGCTCGTGTGCGCCGCGGCGCTCTCCGGCCTCCTGCTCTTCGAGCCCTCGCTGCGGCACGGGCCGCTGGGAGCCCGCGTGGGGCCCATCGCCTTCGCGCTCGCGTGCGCCGTCCCCGGGTGGCTGCTGTTCCGCAGCTTCGAGGCCTCGCAGGAGGGCTTCCACTACGTCTTCCGCTTCGAGAACCAGTTCATGCCAGGCGCGTACATCTCCCTCTTGCTAGCGCTCCTCGTGGGCGCGACGGGGTGGCGGGTGCTGCGCGAGCTGGGGCTGGAGCATGACCGGCGCGTCTGGGTCCCCGCGCTCGGCGCGCTGGTGCTGCTCACGGTGATGACGATGAACACGCCGGGCGTGCTGGTGGCGGTGCTGCTGTTGACGCTGGGCTTCCACCGCCGCAGCCGCGTGATGCTGGGGCTGGCGGTGGCGTTCCTGCTGACGTTCGGCGCGTATTACTACTACGACCTCCGCATCACGCTGCTGGCCAAGGCGCTCGCGCTCACGGGCAGCGGGCTGGTGCTCCTGGGGGTGCGGCAGTTCTTCATCCGGCGGGAGCCCGCCGTGCTCACGGAGGCCCGATGAAACGCGGCGCCGTCATCTTCGGGGGGCTCGCGCTGGTGTTGCTCGCGCTCGCCTTCCTCGTCGTGCAGAAGGAGACCGTGCTCGCGCGGGGGCAGCTGGTGCTGCTGCGGCTGGCCCCGGTGGATCCGCGCTCGCTCATCCAGGGCGACTACATGGTGCTCGACTACGCCATCAACCAGGGCTGGCGCGAGGGCCGGGAGCAGCCCCAGGAGGACGGCAACGTCGTCCTGCGCCTGGACGAGCACCACGTGGGTGAGTTCGTGCGCTACGAGCCGCCCGCCTCCACGCTCGCGCCCGGCGAGGTGCGCCTGCGCTTCCGCATCCGCAACTCGCAGATGCGCCTGGGCGCGGAGGCCTTCTTCTTCCAGGAGGGCCACGCGGAGCGCTACGCGACGGCGCGCTACGGCGAGCTGCGCGTGATGGACAACGGCACCAGCGTGCTCGTGGGCCTGCGCGACGAGAACTACCAGCCGCTGGGCAGCGCCATCCACTGACCGAGGCCCGCGCGCCCCGGCCTCCCGGGGCGCGCCCGCGCGTCAGTCCGCGTCCACGCTCTCCAGCAGGTCGGAGAAGGGCGAGCCGTCCTCGCCCAGCACCTTGTAGAGGCTGTCCACCTTCTCCAGCTCGCGCTTGAGCGCCTTGTGGTGGTTGCGGTTCTTCACCAGGCTCTCGCGGCCCAGCAAGCGGAAGGCCTCGTCGCGGCCCACCTGGCGGATGGCCATGCCCAGCACCAGCCCCCGGAAGCCGTCCGCGTAGTCCAGGTCCAGCGGCGTGCCGCGCCGGCGCGCCTCCCCCACGAAGGCCTGCGCCGCGGCCCGCAGCGCCTCCGGCAGCGGGCGGCCGCCGGGGGACTGCTCGTAGTCCAGCGCCCGCGCCACGTGCTTCTCCTGGAGCACCAGGTCGCCCGTGCTGCCCGCGTGCTCCACCATCGCCAGCGTGTACGCACGCCGCACGATGTTGTCGAGCTGCCGCAGGTTGCCCGGCCACGAGCTGGTGGTCAGCAGCAGCTCCGCCTCCGGCGCCAGCCGCGCGGAGCCGTCCGGCAGCCGCTCGCGGTGGCGGCGGTTCACCATGTACCGCGCCCAGAGGGGGATCTCGTCCTGCCGGTCCTGGAGCGGCGGCATGCGCACCGGCAGCACGTTCACGCGGTAGTACAGGTCCTCGCGGAAGCGGCCGGCGCGCACCTGCGCGTGCAGGTCCGCGTTGGTGCCGATGATGAAGCGCACGTCCGCGAGCCTCTCGCCGGTGCCCTCGCCCAGCGGCCGGTAGCTGCGCGACTCCAGCAGGTGCAGCAGGCCCGCCTGCGCCTTCAGCGACAGCTTGTCGATCTCGTCGATGAACAGCGTGCCGCCGTCCGAGCGGGCCACCACGCCCGGCGCGTCGCGCACCGCGCCGGTGAAGGCGCCCTTCTTCCAGCCGAAGAGCTCCGCCATCTGGAGGTCCTCCGGCACCGTCACCAGGTCCAGCGTCTCGAAGGGCCTGCCCCGGCGGCCGGAGCGCTCATGGCACCAGCGCGCCAGGCGCGACTTGCCCGCGCCCGTGGCCCCGCTCACGAGGATGGTCTCGTCCTGGAGCGCGAAGGTCCGCAGGATGGGCAGCAGCTCCGCCATGGAGCGGCCCACCACTGGGAGGAACTCGTCCACCTCCGGCGTGGCCACCGGCCGCTGCGGCAGCGCGGTGAGGTACGGCGCGGCGATGTCCGTGAGCAGTTGGAGCGAATCGCCGGCGTCGCGCCAGACGAACTCCTGTCCCATGGCGGCCAGGCAGTCCGCCTCCAGCGAGATCATGCCCTCCATGCCCGCGGGCGTGCGCAGGGGCAGCACGCACACGTGCGTCGCGTGGCGCCCCAGGAAGCGCTGCTTGCTCTCGTTGCTGTGGAAGCCCGCGAGCCCCGGGTCGCCCGTCACCGGCGCGTCCGGCGCGTGCGGCTGCACCGTGCCGATGTTCACGTCGATGGACACCGCGCACCGGTGCTCCACCACCGCGCGCCACGCCGTCGCGGAGGTGAAGAAGGGCGTCCCGACCCCCGCGTCCGTCACCTCCCGCGCGCCCACGTCCAGCGCCGCCAGCCGGCGGTACGCCTCTCCAGGGCGCAGGTGGACGATGCCGCGCAGGACCCGGGCCCGGCCCGCATAGCGGCTGGCCGCCACCGCGGCCTCCGCCACGGCCAGCATCCGCTGCAACGTCGCCGCCGCCGCGGTCTCGAAGTCCCTGGAATCCCTGAGCGCAGCCATGAGCTGCGCCAACTCGTCTTGCATCCCCTCGCCTCCCGTGCGGAAGCCGCGCCACCGCCGACCGGCGAAGCCGTCCAGAAAACAGACGCGGACTCTATCGGAGATGGCGGGGAGGTGCGGATCCAGATGGCGAGCGCGGAAGGAGCGGCCCCTCCTTCCGCGCTCCGGGTGCATCTGGATGCGGTACACGCCGTTGCCGGCATGTGACGCCATGCCTTTGCGCACGCCGTGCCAGCAGGGTGGCTCCAGTGATTTCGCGGGGTCATGCGGCATCCCCCTCCCCGCCTGCGTCCCAACGGGACGCAGGCGCGTCCCAATGGAACGCAGGCCCTGCACCGAGGGAACCCCCAGGCCTGGCAGCAGGCAGCCGGCCGGGTCATTCCATACCAGTCAGGGCAGGCGCGGCGGGCTCCCGCCGCGCCAGACGCGCTCCCCGCGCGGCACGATGGGCACGCGGTCGAGGAAGAGGTCGCTCAGCCCCGGGAGCGCGCGTCCGGCTTCAGGACGAAGACGCGGTCCAGGCGCGGGCTGCCGCGCCCCACCGGCGAGTCCAGGTCGTAGTCGAAGTCGAACGTGGCCGCGACGCGCAGGCCCGACGTGCGGAACAGGCGCTTCACCTGGGCCTCGTCGTACGTGCGGAAGTACCACGTCGTCTCGATGAGCCAGTCCTTGCCCGGCCCGGTGACGCGCAGGCGGTTGCGCATGGGCGAGCGGCGCAGGCGCTTCTCCGGCAGGCCCTCGTGCGTGTTGCACACGACCTTGTCCGGGCCCACCTGCCCCACCCAGCGCTCGTGCTCGGGGCCGGAGCGCGCGTAGTCCGTGAGGTGGAAGCCCAGCACGTAGATGCCGTCGGGCTTGAGCAGGCGCCGGGTGCCCGTGAGGTGCTCCACCGCGGCCTTCTCGCTGTCCAGGTAGCGGAAGGTGGAGACCAGCGTGTGGGCCAGGTCCACGCGGCCCTCCAGCGCCGGGTCGAAGAACGCCTCCATGCGCGCCTGGGACAGCTTCACGCGGCGGCGCTCGGCGGGCGTCAGGCGCCTGCGCGCGTGCGCGAGCATGGCCTCCGACAGGTCATAGCCCGCGACCTTCAGGCCCCGGCCCACGGCCTCGGCCACCAGCCGGCCCGCGCCGCACGCGGGCTCCAGCCACTGGCGGCCCCCCGTGCCGTAGCGCCGGCTCAGCGCCTGGAGGAAGTCCACCTCCCGCACGGTGTCCGTGCCGAAGATGGCCTCGTAGTACTCGGGGTGCTCGTACCAGTCCTTGCGTCGTTCCATGGCGCCTTCAGTGGTCCGCGTGCCCCAGGACGCGCGCGAGCACGAACATCACCAGCAGCCCGGCTGCCAATGCCACCAGGTTGCGTCCGGGCTTGTCCCTGCCGTGCTTGTTCACGTGCGGCAGCAGGTCCGACACCGCGATGTAGAGGAAGGTGCCGGCGGAGAAGGCCAGCGCCTTGGGGGCCAGCGACTCGAAGCGCATCACCGCGTCGAAGCCGAAGTAGAGCACCGCGCCCACCGGCACCATCAGCCCGTACAGCGCCGTGTACGCCAGGATGGTGCCGCGCTTCTTGCCCTCCGCCTGGAGGATGGACGCGAGCGAGAGCGAGGAGGGCACCTTGTGCGCGGTGATGGCCAGGAGCGCCATGGCGCCCACGCCCTCCTTCACCGAGGACCCCAGCGCGATGCCGTCGAAGAGCGTGTGCGTGGACAGGCCCAGGAACGCGCTGAGGCCCAGCGCGTGGCCGTGCACGTGCTCCGCGCAGTCCGGCGGCTCCTCGCAGGCGTGCGCGACGAGGTAGCGCTCCAGCACCAGCACGAAGAGGAAGCCCATGGGCACGAGCGCGAAGGCCCACCAGCCGCCGCCCTCGTAGGCCTCCGGGAGCATGTGGAAGAAGGCCGCGCCGAACATCACGCCCGCCGCGAAGGCCAGGAACGTCACGAGCCGCGTGGAGCGGTCGTTGAAGATGACCACGCCCGCGCCGGCCAGCGCGCTCACCACGACGATGAAGGAGTCCAGGATGACTTCGGCTACGACCGGCGACATGGGGCGCGCACCCTACTCCCAAAACGACGCCGTCAGTAGCTTCGCACCACCAGCACGGTCACCCGGCCCGGCCTCACCTCCACGAAGTGCGTGGTCGGCCGGCCCGGCGCATCTACCTGGACAGCGTGCCTTCCCCGCGGAAGCCGGAAGCGCGCCACCTGGAACTCCGCTGGCAGTGAGAGCCAGGAGCGCAGGTCCGCCTGGTTGCCCGCGTTGAGCACCAGGAAGGTGAGCAGGCCCAGCTCCTTGCTCTTCGTCAGCGCGCCCACGCCCGCGGCCACGCCCGCCTTCGCCACCGCGCCCGCGAGCTGCTTCGCCAGCATGCGGCCGATGCGGTCGTTCAGGTGCACCTGGGCCACGCGTGACAGCGACGTCACCGTCACCGCCTGCTCCGCCTGCCCCTCCACCGACACCCGCACCGGCGGTGTGCCACCGCGGTCCCGGTACACGGGCACCTCGATCAGGTCCCCGGAGTCGCCGTAGTCCCGCGACGCGCGCTCCTTCTGCGGCGACAGGCCCGCCTCCACCACCACGACGAGCTGCCCGTCGCCGGGGCCCGGCGGGTCATGCGCCACGCCCGGGAACTTCTGGGACAGCGTGGCGTAGGCGTCGTCGCGGCCCGTCTTCTTCGCCAGCCGCAGGAGCGGCTCCACCAGCCCGCCCAGCCGGGGCTCCAGCTCGTACGCCTTCATGTAGTCGATGAAGGCCGAGTCCCAGTCGCGCTGGTCCTCGTACAGCACGCCGCCCAGGTAGCGCGCGATGGCGAGCTGCTCGTAGGGCTTCTTCTCGTCGACGATCATCTTCTCCAGGCGCTCGTTGACGCGGCGGACCTCCACGAGCGCGTCCTCGTCCCGGCCCAGCTCCGTGTAGTTGAGCGCCTGGAGGACGGAGATCATCAGCTTCTCGAAGTCCTCGCCCCGGTAGGCGCGGCGCCGCTCGTTGCTGAGCAGCACCCCGGCCTCCTCGCTCACGGAGGTGATGTCCAGCTGCGACATGAGGTCGTCCGCCTGGGCCAGCACCTTCGTGCTCTCCTCCCACTGCCCGGCCGCGTGCAGCACCATGCCCTTGTCCAGCAGCAACAGGAGCTGGTCGCGCTCGGGGGCCTCCTTCTGCGCCTCGTCCAGCTCGCGCAGCGCGCGCGGATAGTCAGAGGTCTGGTACGCGGCGCGCACGGACGCCGTGCGCGCCACGTAGTCGCTGGCGCAGCCGGTGCCCATGACGCCCAGGGCCAGGACGAAGAGCAGGCCCCAACGCGCCGCCGGGGAGGCGGAGACGCGCGGGGCCTGGATCGCGATGTCGGGGGGGTTGGACACGGCGGACGGCTACCAGCTCACGCCCTGCTTCTCGAACTTCTTGCGGATCTGCTTCTCGTCCGTCCACGCCAGGGTGCCGGTGCGCACGTCGTTCAGCTTCGCCGTCATCTTGTAATAGACGAGCTTGTCGCGGCCGACCTCCTGGATGATGGACGCGAGGTCGCCCGTCATCAGGAAGTCCACCGACGCCTGCTGGCCCGGGGCCTTGGCGGCGTTCGGGTTCACATAGCCGGACTGCTGATACTCGTACTCCTCCGCGATGTCCTGGCGCGCGGCCTGGTCCACCAGCGCGAAGCGGCCCGTCTGCGCGAGCGCCGTCTGAATCTTGTCCGCCAGCGAGCGCATGTCGATGTGCTCACTGGTGCTGTTGCGCAGCTTGCCCACCAGCACGATGGGCAGCGGCGCGCCCTGGGGCGGCTGGGCGAAGCGCGGGGCGCTGGCGAGCGACTCGGCCATCTTCTTCGCGATGAGCTGCAGGTCGTTCTCGTTGAAGCGGTCCCCCAGCATCTCGATGGTGTTGGGGTCCTCGTAGGTGCCGCGCGTGAAGGCGCGGGGGCCTCCACAGCCGGCGAGCGACACGGCGAGGAGGGCGGACAGCAACAGGCGGCGGGTGTTCATGGTCGGTCGACTCCTAGTTCCATTCGCATTCGAAGCGGCTGCCTTCGAAGTTCCACTTGTAGGCAAGCACCGCGTCGCGGCGGTAGCCGGCCGTCAGCCGGCAGAGGCTCTGCAGCGAGGCGCGCGGATAGTCGAAGGTGTACGTCTGCGCCTTCGCGCGCTCCTGCGGGGTGAGCTGCGAGGGGTGCGTGAGCGTGGGGCTGGCGCTGGCCACCACCATCACGCGGTGCGCGCCGTAGGTCTTGAGCGGCACGGAGCCCGACAGCTGGATGCGGCGCACGGTGCGGGCCACCATGATGTCGCTGCGGTCCACCATGGTCTCGTGGGTGTTGCGGCGCTGCAGCAGCTCCGGGAGGTTCGCGGAGAACACGCGGGTGATGTCGCCGTCGTCCACGAAGAAGTAGAGGAACGCCTCGCGCGCGGTGCGGCCCTCCCCGGTGAAGTCCAGCGTCACCAGCAGGTTCAGCGCCCGGTTGGGCGCCAGGCCGTGGCGCGACACCGCCGCCAGCACCGCCTTGTCCACGCCCGCCTTCTTCAGGCGGATGAGGCCGTCCGCGCTCGCGTCGCAGGCGCAGCGGCGCTCCTCGATCATCTTCACCAGCTGCGCGGGCTCGAAGCCGGCCTGGGACAGCTTGGTCAGCTCCTCGTCGGTGAGCGGGAGCTGGTCCGACCGCTCATAGATGCGCGGCAGCTGGTTCGGGTCCCACTGGATGATGTTGTAGGTCTGCACGTCCCCCGACGGGAACGGCAGTGACACGGACGGCGCGGCGGCGCGGGGCGCCTGGGCCGTGGTCAACGCGACAGCGGCGGCGAGCAATTGAGCGATCATGGCGTTCGGTCAGAACCGGTATCCGACGTTCATGAACAACCGGTTCGTGACTCCTCCTCCCCCGATGGGGATGTCCGGCGAGTAGTGCAGCCCCATGAGCACGCGGTCGCGGCGGTCCAGGAAGAGCTCCGCGCCCACCTGCGGCGACAGGGCGAACCGCAGCCCCTCGCCCTCCGGGATGACGATGGCGCCCGCCTTGAGGCCGAGGGTGAAGGCCACCGGCCAGCCCCAGCTGCGGAAGGTGGGGCCCACGTTGCCGATGAAGCGCCCACCGTCGAAGACGTAGGCGCCGCTGACGTCCAGGCGGTACCAGTCATCTCCCCAGAGGGACACGGTGGCGCCCACGAAGAGCGGCGGGCCCTCCGGCGCGCCCCGGGGGTTCTCCTGGGAGTTGATGGCCGCGCCCCAGTCGAACTGGAGCGACACGCCGCGGCGGTTGTCGCCGTAGCCCCCCTTGCCGTACTCCGACTCCTCGGGCCCGTCGGTGCGGCCTCGATCCTGGGCGCTCGCGGTGAGCGGCGCGGCGACGGCCAGGAGCGCCAGGGCTCCGCACAACGTGACAGGACGCTTCATCTGATGAACTCCCCAGCGTGGGTGCGAATGCTCTTGTGCGCGTCTTACGCCGCGCCAGGCGCCATATTCATCGTGCGGCGAGCGTCCGCGCAAGCGCCTGTTTTCCCTGGCGCCCGGCGACCTCAAGCCCGAGGCTCCGGGGCCCCCCGGGTGGCGTCCTCCTGGCCGTCCCGGGTGGAGGGGGGCAGCTGCGCGGGGCGGGACTCGCTGCGCACCATGGGCAGCCACTGGGGCTTCGAGCGCAGGAAGACGACCAGCCGCTCGCGCACGAGGAAGCGCAGGTCGCCCAGCTTGCTGGAGTTGGCGGCGCTCACCAGGGCGCGCACCGTGAGCGTCTTGTCCATCACGTCGAAGACGACCAGCGTCTTCACCCGGCCATCCCACAGCTCCCTGGCCTCGTTGGCGAGGATGCGGTCCAGCTCCGCGCGCAGCACGTCGATGTCCGCCGTGTAGTCCACCTGGAGGATGACGGTCCCCATCATCTCCGGGGAGCCCTTGCTCCAGTTCTGGAACGGCTTGTCCAGGAACTGGTTGATGGGGATGACCATGCGCCGCTGGTCCCAGATGCGCAGCACCACGTAGGTGAGGGTGATCTCCTCGATGGTGCCGAACTCGCCCTCCA